>NZ_JANPLS010000030.1:0-5793 GCF_031422475.1 Chamaesiphon sp. VAR_48_metabat_403 | reverse complement strand
AAGAAACCGCTCGTCGCCGCGCAAATCCCCAAATCGGTTGGATAGATTACAAAAATGGGCGGTAAAACACGCGAGCTTTTGGGGGGAAGCTCCCCCCAAAAACGTCGCTTGTTTTCCCGCTCCCCGCTGTCTTGAAAAGGTGCTTTACTTGCGGCGTTTTTATTCGGGGGGAACCCCCGAATAAGAAAACGACAAGACAGGGGAAGCCAAGCGACGTTTGTGGGGGAAGCTTCCCCCACAAAGCTCGCGCCCAAGAACGCACTTTTCGCTCCCCGCTCCCCCCTTCTGAAAGAATAACGTACTGCATATTACAAAGAAAGTGCTGTATGCACCAGGAGAATATTTTTAATGGCTAAAGATCGCGACTCTCGTCATGCAGTTGGCACGATCGAAACCGATGGCTTTCCCCCCGTTTTGGCAGCGGCTGATGCCATGCTTAAAGCGGGGAATGTCACGTTGGTTTACTACGGACTCGCCGAACGTGCCGAGTTTATCATTGCCGTACGCGGTACCGTCTCTGCTGTCGAGCAAGCTGTAGCAGCAGGCGTGACTGCTGGCGAAGCCACCAAACGCGGTGCGGTCGTCAGTCACTACATTATCCCCAATCCCCCCGAAAATGTCGATAGTGTCATGCCAATTCACTACACCGAAGCATCGAGAGAATTCTGGGTGTAGGTCTAGTGGATAGTGAATGGTGGATAGTCAATAGTTACAAGTTGCAGCTACGTTTGCAACATAACTGTCGAGGACTGTGAGCCGATCCCAATATATTCCACCATTAGGCGCGAAGCTGTAACCGTACAGTGCTAACGATCGATAATTTATTAGTATAAGGAACGTATTTTTAATGGCTGATTCTATGAGTTCTCAACAAGCAGTTGGCTCGATCGAGACCAAAGGTTTTCCGGCTGTCTTAGCGGCTGCTGATGCTATGCTCAAAGCGGGACGAGTGACCCTTGTCGGCTATCTTAGGGCTGGTTCCGCGCGATTTACCGTTAACGTCAGAGGCGATGTCTCTGAGGTCAAACAAGCAATGGCAGCAGGCATCGATGTAGTCGAAAAAGTATATGGTGGTACTTTAGAATCTTGGGTAATTATCCCCCGTCCGCACCCCAACGTTGAGCGAATTTTACCAATTGGTTATACTGAAGAGGTCGAAGAATTTCGCGCCCAAGTTGAAGGCAGAGTAAACTAATCGATCGTTAGTTTCTAGCTTCAACCGCATATTTTCACAGCTACGATCGTCTGAAATATAGATAGTGCCAACCCGATGAGGCGATGGTAACTGTCCACAGCACATACCATTGGGGAACCTCTACCGCTAACGATGTCCAATATTCATGCTGAAAGTGCCATCGGGTTAATATCTACTCGTAGCTTTCCGGCTATGGTGGGAACGGCAGATATGATGATTAAATCTGCCGCTGTTACTTTAGTAGGCTATGAAAAAATTGGGGGTGGTTATTGTACTGCGGTGATTCGCGGTCGGTTTCCCGATGTAAAATTGGCTGTCGCCGCAGGTGCAGAAGTCGCCCAGCAGATGGATGAATTAATCTGTCAATCGGTAATTTCTCGTCCGTTTCCCAATCTCGATGCCGTCTTACCGATTAGCGATCGCATATTGGCACAAATTGTCGGTAAAAGTAAGCTCAACAATCTCGCCATCGGCTTACTCGAAACGCGCGGCTTCCCGGCGATGGTAGGTGCGATGGATGCGATGCTCAAGACTGCGGATATCTACGTTGCTGGTTATGAGAAAACAGGTGCTGGCTTCTGCACGGCAATTATTCGCGGTACGGTTTCTAATGTGACAATCGCCTTAGATGTCGGCATGTCAGCCGCCGAGAGCATCGGCGAATTACGATCGATCATGGTGATCCCCAGACCATTAGAAGACTTAGAGCGGACGATTCCCACCGCGAGTTATTGGCTGGAGCAAGCATTAGTTATCCCCAAAGAAGAAGAAAAACAACAACCGCTAGCAATACCGCTAAGACTCCCTCAAAGTGTCAGCGTTCCGCTGGTAGAGGTGGAAGTTGTCGAGGTGGAAATAGCTAATACTACCGAAGAATTGAAGTCAGCAGAGAATCGCTCCGCACGAGATTTAGAGTAGATAACCTGAGTACGGGTTAAGAATGTTCGCTACGCTCGTTACCCGCCCGCGACTGAAGTGCGGGCTAATAGCTCAAGTCCACTGAAGTGGACTATCAGATTCTTTAGTCCACTTCAGTGGACTTGAGCTATTAGCCTGGGGATTCATCCCCAGGTGGTGCTTTGACAATCGTTCACTATGCCGCGTTTATATGTGAGCATTACTTTTTTATTGATAAATTTAGTCTGCTGACAGATATCAAAATAAGCTCCAATATCGTATTTTTACCACGAGCATCGACTAATTGTACGTAACATATTAAGTCGCCATTAGTCAGTTGCAATATCTTGCCTTGCTTAGGACTAGCACCAATCTTGGGCATCTGACGGGCTTCACTAGGAACGGTATTGAGACAACTAGCGATCGATAATATTACCTTCCAAGCTATAGTTGTTAAAGAATGACGATTTATCATAGCAATAATTTCCCTGGTTGCAATTAGGACATTATTTTATCGTGGATAGTGGATAGTGAATCGTTAATTTAGGATATAATATTTACAAATAAATACACTTAATTTGGCGATCGTGAAACCATTAGCTAGGGCAGAATTAGCATTAACCGGATTGTCAGTTGGGGATGCTTTTGGGCAAATGTTTTTTGGTAACACGAACACCATGTCAATGGCGATCGATCTTCATGCTCTACCAGCACCGCCGTGGTATCTAACTGATGATTCGATTATGGCGATCGGAATTGTGGAAACATTAACAGCGCGGGGCAAAATCGATCGGGATTATTTAGCCAGTCGATTTGCGGCTAATTATCAGCGCAATCGGCGGCGCGGTTATGGTGGAATGGCGCACCATATTCTGCAAGAATTTTGTAAGGGTGGCGACTGGCGAGAAATTGCGCCTGCGGTTTTTGATGGAATGGGTTCTTATGGCAATGGTGCGGCGATGCGCGTCGCACCATTGGGGGCTTTTTATGCCGAAGATTTAGAGCTACTATCAAGTCAGGCATTAGCTTCGGCAGAAGTTACTCACAGCCATCTCGAAGGGAAAGTCGGAGCCATTGCGATCGCGCTAGCAGCAGCTTGGGCGTGGAATCATCGGGAAATTGCGAATATCAATCCATGCGAGATGTTGGCGTTTGTACTCGATCGATTGCCCGATAGCAATACCAAAAGCGGGATTAAACGCGCTATCGAATTACCGCTAGATTATAGCGTGCCGACGGCGGTATCGGCGTTGGGGAATGGAACGATGGTATCGGCTTCAGATACCGTCCCGTTTACACTTTGGTGCGCCGCTAGGCATTTAACTGACTTTGAAGCAGCGATGTGGACGACAGTAAGCGGTTTGGGAGATCGGGACACCACTTGTGCGATTGTGGGTGGGATTGTCACGATGTATGTGGGACTGAGGGGAATACCGACAGAATGGCTTCAGGCGCGAGAATCATTAACAGAGTGGGAATCGGCACAGGTGGATTGGGATTAGTCTAAATGTATATCTATTTTCTAGCGATCGAACCAGTCCGATTCAGCTAGCTAGCGGTTGGAACCGCCACACATGAATCAAAATTTGCCTACTAAGACTAATCCTCGAAAATAGATTGGTTTAAGCATAATAGCGCGGGGATCGATCGAGCGACTTTTTGCGGGTAAAATCTATCGGCGATCGCAACTAGACGTACGAAGCAAAACGTAATAAGATTCAGCCAGTGGACGGAAAATTCAGCAAAATAGCCTGAGTTTCGTTTCATCGCATCGGGCTGTAGTAGAAAAGAGTGTAGACAAAAAATTAGTACTTAGCAACGTTTCAACAGAATCGATGCTGGGGAACAATAAATAACACCTGCATCGCTGTTGACTATCGCTAAGTGTATATTTAATCCATCATTAGTTAACTTGGGGGCAAAGAAGCGCGTGGGTTTTTTCAATCGCTTTTCATTATCCAGAGATATGGGTATGGACTTGGGAACTGCCAATACATTGGTCTATGTAGCTGGCAAAGGGATCGTTCTGGCAGAACCTTCAGTTGTGGCGATCGACCAAAAGACTAAAATGCCGCTAGCTGTGGGTGTCGAAGCCAAAAAAATGCTGGGGAGAACTCCTGGCGATGTCATTGCGCTGCGTCCGTTACGGGACGGCGTGATTGCCGATTTCGACACGGCAGAAGTGATGTTAAAGCACTTTATTCAACGGGCGAATGAAGGGAGTAACGTCATTAGACCCCGCTTGGTGATTGGGATTCCCAGTGGCGTTACTGCGGTAGAGCGGCGCGCCGTCATGGATGCAGCACTCCAAGCAGGTGCTAGTGAAGTATTCCTGATCGACGAACCGATCGCAGCGGCAATTGGCGCGGGTTTACCCGTATCCGAGCCGACAGGGAGCATGATTATCGACATCGGCGGGGGGACTACTGAAGTCGCCGTAATGAGTTTGCAAGGTTCGGTAATCAGTGAATCTGTAAGGATTGCTGGTGACGAATTGAGCGATTCGATCGTCAATTACATGAAAAAAGTCCATAACCTCGTCATTGGGGAACGGACTGCTGAAGAAATTAAAATTCAAGTGGGTTCTGCCTACCCCACACCAGAGGATAACGATGTCATCATGGAAGTTCGCGGCTTGCATCTACTGTCTGGGTTACCCCGCACAGTGACGATTAAAGGCCCCGAAATTCGCGAAAGTATGTCGGAACCCCTGTCGGTGATTATTGAAGCCGTGAAGCGGACGCTAGAGCGCACTCCACCGGAATTAGCATCTGATATTATCGATCGCGGCATTATGCTCGCTGGCGGTGGTGCGCTGTTAAGAGGCATCGATACCCTGATCAGTCACGAGACGGGAATCGTTACTCATATTGCCAACGATCCGCTCACCTGCGTGGTGTTGGGTACTGGCAAAGTGCTAGAAAACTTCAAAACTATGGATCGAGTCTTCAGCGGTCGTTCTCGCAGTCTCTAGAGTCGAGTGGAAGGGTGGCTACAGTGTATACACAAGTTATTTGAGTTGCTGCGTAGTCCCTTTACCCCACCCCAGCCCTTCCCTTATAAAGGGGAGGGAGCAAGAAAGCCCCCCTTTATAAGGGGGGTAACACCATCTCAGCGGAAGCATAGCCGACTTGTGTGTACACGGTAGGGAAGGGTGCAAGGGCACGATCGATCGATCCCCAACATCCTCATCCGCGATCGATCGAAATAATTATTAACAACTAACAACCAACAACCAACAACCGACAACCATGTTTACTGTGCGCCGCTGGTGGGATAAAAATGCCCTCAAATTAGCTGGATTTGGGACGATTATCGGCGTTACCTATCTAGTGTTGCAAACCCAAAATTCGTTGGTTTTTGAAGTATATAACGTGCTATCGCACCCATTCCAGCCGGGAACCCGACAAATCGACACGCTCAAAAACGCGCGAGTCGAACAACTCCAAAATGAGTTACAAGAATTAAAGAATCAAAATCAACAACTCAAGCAATTAGCCAATTACAGTGCCGCCGTCCCAAATAAAGGTGTTTTGGCTCCAGTCTTGCTCCACAGTGCTGATAATTGGTGGCAGCAGGTCGTTATCGGTCGCGGGAGTGCCGATGGCATTGCGATCGATCATATCGTTGTCGGGACTGGCGGCGTGGTCGGCAGAATCGTCAGTGTCTCACCCAATACCAGTCGGGTATTATTAGTCAGC
>NZ_JANPLS010000029.1:0-2063 GCF_031422475.1 Chamaesiphon sp. VAR_48_metabat_403 | reverse complement strand
AATGAATTTGTCAATATCTAAAGCAATCGGTTTTTAGATGAATGTGGTTGTTTCTTAGTATGAAATTACCATTTATTCGATCGAAATTAATTGCTTTTAATCTTGACAACCTAAGCCTGATAAGGAATGAATCAGCCCTGCTTTTTAAGGGGGTTTGGGGGATTCAGATCTAGAAACGAAGTCTAGCTAACTTGTATATATACGGTAGCTACTATGGCAACGGCAAGTTATCTAGTGGCGAAAAGGTTTTGCTTAAATACTGACTGGTATTTCGATACTAGGAACGATTCCAATTACGCCTTTTCTGAGTCGTTCGGGACGCTCCGACCATTTCATCGCGCCATCTGGCTGGCGACGATAAAGACTAGCACACTCCAAAATAGACTGAGATACCTCAGCTAGAGAGGTGCGCTCTAGATCTCCAAATAGATAAGTAGATTTACCCGCCGCCGCAAAAGCAACGACACAAGGACGATTGCACGCGCCCATACATTTAACTGCTTTGACCTCAAAGTCTTGTGCTAATGGGTTTGCGGCTAATTGAGTCGTCAATTCTTGGTGGAGTAAATAACCGCCGCTGTTGCCTACTTCTCTGCCATCTTGCCAATTACCGGCGCAAGATTGACACACGAAAATTGTGTGTTTGTCATCCATAATATTTTTCCCCTCTGTGCCTCGCAGAATATAAGTCGGGATCTATCGAATCGGCGGGTGTTCTGACTAATCGACTACCGCAGGTAATCGAAACACAGTTGCGGGACAGCGTTGGATTTGCACCAAACTTTCCCCATTACTTTCGATCGATAATCTCGATCGAAACCGAATCTACTCTCAACACAGTACCATAGGTTGTCAATGTTGTGAGTTAATGATAACTATTTGCAAACTAAAGCAGTTTAGCAAGAATGATTATCATTCCTGTTATTTATGATATGCTGATAAAGTTTCCATTCATCTTCGCAGTTCATGGATCGGTACCCCATCTACCTCGTGACAGTGCCATGCGGTTCTGGCAAAACTACCTGGATTCACCAACAACTCACCACCAGCACCGAACCTAGTGCTTATATCTGTCTGGGTGCAGATGCTACCCCGATCGATCTGACCTATATTACCGCAACTTGCCCCCATGTCAAACCGATCTCGGCTGGCGCATCGTGGACGCAGCTAGCTGAGATCCAACCGCTATATGTTGAGATTGCACCGCAACTGGATCTAGCCACTCTGCAATTACCCGTAGATCTCGAATCTTGTCAGCGAATTGCGATCTTACCCAAAGGATTAATCGCGAGTGAATATCACGATTGGGCGAGTCAAACTCTCATTAGTGAAGTTACTGATAAAAATGTTTCGCTAACTGCCTCCCCCCGCTGGGGATTGACTGGAGAAGTTTTAGATCCAGCAAGTTTAAACATATTTTGGGATGAATTAATTCAGGGAGCTTATGGTGAAGTTGCCAGAGCTAAAGGGATTTTCGAGATCGTTGATGGTCGATCGTTTTACTTTAGCTTTGGGGTAGGTTTTCCCGATTGTACTTACTTTGAATTGCCGTTACCACCAGTATTAACCAGAAGACCAACGCGGTTTAGTGGATTAGAAGTTATAGGGAATAATTTGCAACCTCCATTAATTATGGAAACGTTAGAAGACTGCGGTTTAGATGATATTGCCCTGGCTCATTATCAAGAGCAAATTAAATCTCAATTATCAACCGAATCACCAGAGGAAGCATTAGTATGAAAATAGCAGTAATATCTTGCATTCATGGTAACTATGAAGCTTTGAATGCGGTATTGTCAGATATCGATAAACAACGAGCAGACAAAATCTTTTGCTTGGGAGATTTGGTCGGTTATGGCCCTCATCCGAATGCAGTAGTAGAGATGATTCGCTCTCTAGATATCCCCACCGTCCAAGGTTGTTGGGATGAAGATATCGTCGAAGGTTTGAATGCTTGCGAGTGTAGTTATCCATCAATTTTGGCAGAGAAAAGGGGCAAGAAAGCACATGAATGGACGAATGACCATATTCATCCCGAAGTCCGCGAATATCTCGCTCAGTTG
>NZ_JANPLS010000028.1:0-1675 GCF_031422475.1 Chamaesiphon sp. VAR_48_metabat_403 | reverse complement strand
GCTGAAAGTTTTCGATCGCAATTACCGCCGGGGATTAGCAACCTCTATCGCGTTGATGCGCTCCCGGCTCTGCGCGCTCGTCTGAAGGGTGATGACGCTACTTTGCATACATCGGGATTATCGGCGTTTATTTCGGCACTCCAGGCGATTGTATCCCATCAGCGGGAGGAATTAGCCGAGGTGCGGATGCCTGTATTGCAATCTTTGGGATTGGAGATTCAAGGCTTATTACAAGCGCAGATTGCTAAGTTAAAAGCAGAAATTGATGAAAATAAAGAGAAATGCGATCGAGAATTAGCTCTCAAAAATCAAGCCCAAAAATTAATTAAAGCTGGCTGGGAAAATAGTCTCAAAGATGTCGAGCAATGGTTGTATTTACCAAACTTGATTGGTTTTTATCAAGCTCCACTAATTACAGTCATTAGACAGCAAGGCTTTAGTGAATGGGAATCGAGCAACGTTCGCCCGCGATTGCGACATTCTCAACAAGAAATTAACGATTGGGTAACTAAAGCTGAAAGCTTTTTTAATACTCCTTCAGTCGCACCATTGCAGATCGTTTTACCCGATCCACCCGAACTATTATTATCCGAACCATCGCTGCCATCGCCACCAGAACAAACATCTACTCGCGATAGTTTGACCCCGACAGCACTGGCTACCGGATTGGGTTGGGTATTGGGTGGGCCGTTAGGTGCCGTGGTTGCGGGTAGTGCGACGACGATTGCTAATAAGTTATCTGGAGATCGACCTTCAGACAATACTAGCAATAGTAATAGTAATTATGATGCCGAAATATCGGAGGCTTATCTCGATGCTGCTGCGGATTATTTATTTAGATTGAATACCGAGACAATGGCAACAATTAAAGCCTATCGCGATCGGGCAATGGTGGCGATCGATCCAGAAATTAAGATCGATCGGCAAATCGATCCGCAACAGCAACAAAATTTGGTGGTTTTAGAACGATGTTCGATCGATATCCTATCTTCTATGCCCGCTCATCAAGCGAATTAGATTTGCAGATTAGAAGTTGTAAATATCTCAATCGATTTCATGCATAAAACAACTTAGTTGTGCTATAATATTAATCTGGTGAAATTGCCGACAAATGTTCTGATTCTGTATATCTGACTGGTGCGCCAGCCTTTGGTCTGAGCGCGTACCGTCGTTTGAAATTAGCCGCCGTGCGATTAGCTTAGTTGGTAAAGCAGCCGAGGTATCGGTCGAGCCTGGGTTCGAGTCCTAGATCGTACAACCTAAAAGTTAGCTCATTCGGTAGAGCGGTTGGTGTTTCGCCAATTGGTAGCAGGTTCGAGTCCCGCACTTTTAACAAAACCCTCCAGCCAAAGAGGTTAAAGTTAGGCACCTTACTTAGGATGAGGCGGCGCAAGCCGAACCAAGCCAAAGGTTAAATCAGGCAACTTCTTAACGAAGCTGGCGAAAGCTAAAAAACGGTACGAGAGCAATCTCAATATGGTTCGAGTCCATTATTTTCAACTCTGTAAAGTTGGCGTTTTGCTAAAATTTAGTCGCCTAGCGGCTGAATTTCGCAGCAGTTTGGTACTAGTGCGATCGCGTGCATCTTTTATTTGAGTATTTTCCTTCAGCTACTATTATTGGCGTTCCTGCGGGAACGATGGTATTAGTACGAACGATATATCTGCCGATCGAG
>NZ_JANPLS010000027.1:0-2820 GCF_031422475.1 Chamaesiphon sp. VAR_48_metabat_403 | reverse complement strand
GATCGCGCTGTTTAATAATTCGCCGAGTAGCATCATTCCAGTCGCAATTAGAATAATGGCTAGATCTACCCATCGGTAAAAAAAGCCCGCGAAGACAACGATCGGAATTGATAATACCAGCTTGTAAGCAACGCTAAAGTCAGTGATGACGGCAAAATACAGCCCCTTGAGGATGACTTTGAATTTTTTAATGGGATGGTAACCGGGAATACTATATTTTTTTTGCATATATAAACACCCACGATCGATACTTCGATGCTAGCAAAAACTAATCTAATTATGCCTAAATTGTTTGGAGCGATCGCATGAATCGTTGGAGCTGACGACTTTCTAGTTCTAACACCCGCCGCGAAAAATCGCGATCGCGATCGAGCAGATCGTCAAAAGCATTGACGGGAACTGCCAAAATTCGCGTCAGATCGCTACTCGCGACGATCGTATTTTGAGAGTCGCTGTGCGCTAAAACTTCTAGCTCGTCGAGAGTTTGCCCTAAATGAAGTTGCTCGATGCGGATTTGGCGATCGTCTAAATAGAAATGAATATCGGCAGATCCGGCAATTAATAGTAGTAATTCTCGACAGGTATCGCCAGCTTCGGTAATAACTTCTTTATTATTAAAAGTTCTTACTTCGGCGCGACTTGCTAGGGCTATTAATGTTTCACCCTGCATTCTGTTAAAGAAATCGCTATTAGCTAAATACACCACCTTTTCTAGCAGTGGGAATGTAATTAAAGGCGGGGAAGCAGTGGCTTGCGATCGGATAATTGCTGTTGTTTCTTGAAGTAACGGCGAATCGCTCTGACAATCGATCGCCAGTTGCTGACTTTGGGCGAGGTCGAGTTGGGCGATAATATATAAGCAAGCCGATTGAATTGTGGGATTGAGATCGATTAGCAACGTTTCTAAAGCTGCTAAAATCTCTTCACTACCATAGTCTAACGCACAGACATTTCCGCTTTCCGATAACGGATTGAGGTTGGATAATATCTCTGGCTGAAGCCGATGTTGCCAATTATCGGTTGCTAATAGTTCTCCTAAAATAGCTGGCGCAAGCGTTCCCAATTCTTTACCAATGGCGAGTGCGGCGGGATCGGTTTGAATTTCGAGTACGCCTAAAATCGTGCGGACGATTAGTTCTTTTTTATGATGGATGCTATCGCGTAATAGTAATAGGACTGGCAGATGTGCTTGTAAAATTGGTTGATGGAGAGCGCGATAACACTGAATCAGCGCGGGTAATTGAGAGAGTAAAAATTCAGCTCGATTGATATTGCTAGCTTCGGGAGCGATGCCGCTTAAAATCCAGGCTTCTTCTTGCGGATCGATCGAATATTGACGACGGAGGGCACTAATTTCATCGGGACTTTGGGCGAGTAAATTATCGAAGGTGTTATTGCTATCGGTAGACTGTTTCTTCTGCAATAGCATCAATCGCTCTAGTGATTTGGTATAACCAGTTAAGCGAATTTGATTTTCTAAGCTGCGTTGACGATTCGGATCGAGTAGTTGCGGATCTTCAATGCCTAGTTCTTCTAATACTTCCCGATGTTCGTCGTTAGTAATGCCCAATTCTTGGCGAAGCTGTTGCAATACTTCTAAGCTACTAGAATAATTTGCATAGCCTTCTGCCAATGCTTCGCGGACGACTCCTTTATAAGCAGTATGTCGTTTTTCTCGCGTGAATCCGGGCAAAACTTTTGCTAATATATAGACTTCGTGAGTATTGAGATCGCTTAAAGATCGTCCTTCTAAAAACTGGGAAACATCGAGTTGTAGCTTCTCTAACTGCTTGCGAAAACGGCTGGCTAAATTTTCTCTAGTGTAGAGATCTGCACTCCGGTGCCAAGTTTGATAAACCCAGAGCGTACTCAGTAATACCAAGCTGAGTTCGTAAATATATTGACCCCAAATTGGCATGAGTTGAACTAAGGGACGGCCACCAAAGATAAAGAAGAAATTAAAAATTATAAATGTTAATAGCGTAAAAATTCGATGTTTGATAACTTCTGGAGCCAATGGGCGCGCGCGGCGAAGATTATATCCTTTAACAGCACGTTCGATCGATCTTCCCGCTCGATCTCCCAACCAAGTAAAGATACCTAATGTAATTGGTACTGCCACAATTTTGGGGACATTAATAGTATATCCGAATATATAGAAACCCGGACTTAATAAAGATGATAATTGATTAGTTTGGCGCGCCCAAGCTCCAGAAAAATAATAATCCCAACTGCCAGCATATAGATAATAGTAAACAAAATAGCCGACAACTAAACCCACATAACCATACCGCAACCATGATGATTCTGGCTTACTCAATCCATCCCAATAAGCGCGTTCCGAATCGATATCGATACAAGGATTTTGACAAGCCACACAAGCACTTTGCTCTTTCCCATCGGGTAATACCGTCCGACACATCGACTGCGTAATCGTGGTATCGCTAGTATGCGCGTGACTGCTAAATAAACCACCTGGCTCGCTGTAAATCTGCTGTACTGGAGCCATCGGGCAAAAGTAATTGCACCAAGATTTACCGCCATACAAATAACCGACGGCAATCGCCGCCGCAATTGTAAATAATATCCACAATGCTAAGACTAATCGATCGGCATTAAAAAATAAAATTCGCCCACACAAGCCGACAAATAGCCAGCCAAATTGTACGTAAGGATAATGGTTCTACCGAACCTGCTATGCAGGTTTAAATATTAAAATGCCAGGATAACATGCTTCTAATCTGAAAATTATCAAAATTCCTAAATCCATATCCTCTCCTTTTTATCAGCTTGAGTTTATTATTAATTCCTTCAACAGCC
>NZ_JANPLS010000026.1:0-17219 GCF_031422475.1 Chamaesiphon sp. VAR_48_metabat_403 | reverse complement strand
CGATCGATCGATCCCACAATGGCGATAGGCACTCAAAATAGCTGACAAACTATTCATCACGATTTGAGCTGAAGCGGTAAATCTCGCAATCGCTGACCCGTCAAGGCAAACACCGCATTAGCAACAGCGGCGGCAACAGGGCCGATTACAGGTTCCCCCATGCCTTGGGGGTCGAGATCGCTGGCGACAAAATGCACGTCAATTTGCGGCGGAGTTTGGGACAACCGCAGGATCGGGTAATCATCAAAATTCTGCTGAGTAACTGCGCCGTTCTCGATCGTAACTTGCTCGATCAGAGTACTGGATAATCCCATCACCACCGAGCCACGAGCTTGCAGAGCTGCCCCATTGGGATTGACTACCAATCCTGGATCGATCGCAATTACGACACGAGTTACTTGGATCGGCTGGGCTGGCATCGAATACGGCTGAGGTAAGCCAATGTCTTTGACAGGATTGGAACTTTGGATCGCTGGCGGCGATTTCGATCGTTCGCTACCGCCACCCACCTGAACTTCCATCACCATTGCTACAGCAGTATTGTTGGAAAAACTACAGGCTACCCCACGCGCTGTGCCCGTCAGCAGTGCTTTTGTCCATTGGCTCTTGGTTCTAACTTCCTCTAGTACAGCTTTGAGGCGTTTGCCCTGCTCGGTAGTAGGTAAGTTTAGCAGTCGAAACTCGATCGGATCGACTTTAACACTATAGGCGAGTTCGTCGGTGAAACTTTCCAGGGCAAAAACGTGAGGAAATAGCCCTATACCTCGCCATAACCCTGTAGGAATGGGTAAATTGATTAAACGGGTATGAACGCGATAATTGGCAATCTCATAGGGGCTGAATAACCCGCTGAAAATGCCTAGATCGATCTGATAGCCAGCCGCCAGAATTTGCCCGACGATCGGGGGGTCTAAACGCCCAGTCAGGATGTCCCCACTCGCCACAGTATGTTCGATCGCGACAATCCGACCTTTGGGATCGACATTACCCCGTAAGACAGCATGGGAAGGCTGACGGTAAAGACTATTCTGCATTTCTTCTTTGCGTGTCCACGTCACCTGAACGGGGACACCTGCCGCCTGAGATAGCCGCGCTGCCTCCACAACTGCGGTTTGATTGCCTTTGCGCCCAAAACTACCGCCCATTTGCATTCCATGTACGACAATTGGGCGATCCTTCCCAAAAGCTTGCTCCAGTGCAGCCACTTCCAGGGATACATCCTGGGTTGATACCCAAGCTTCGATCGTCTTCTGACCCATATCCACCAGTGCTGTTAAAGGTTCGAGATGAGCATGAGCCGCCAGGGGTGTGCGATATGCGGCTACTACCGGATTTTTCAGAGCCTCATTTACATCCCCTCGCACCCGCACCACCGTTCCTTCACCAGCCTTCGCCGTCACCAATCGATCGAGTTCCGACTGGCTAATATTACTGCCATTGACGTACTCTAGCTGCAATTTTGCCAGGGCATTCCAGGCGCGAGTGCGGGTATCGGCAACTACCCCCGCAAAATTATTGGCAATGTCAATGACAACTTTTTTCACTCCAGGCATCAAGGCAACATCGCCAGGATTAGCCGATTTCAGCGTCGCGCCAAACTGGGGCGAACGCGCCACCGCACCAAACATCATCTTGGGCACTCGCGCCTGCATTCCATATTGAGTTTTGCCCAGTACTTTGTCACGCACATCCACCCTGGGAGTATTTTTGCCAATCTTGGTAAAATTCTGGCGAGACTTTAATTTTACTGCTGTTGGTTCGACCCATTCACCTATTTTTGCCGCAACAATTTTGCTGTATTCAAGTTGGCGATCGGGTTTATTTTGAATAAAGCAAGCACCCTTTGCCGCCACAATTTTGGATACAGGCACACCGAATTGTGTTGCCGCTTCAATCCGCAACATTTCGCGCAGATTTGCGGCTGCTTGGCGCAACGGATTGTACAAACTAGTGGTCGAACTACTGCCATAGGTACCGTACAAATTATCAAAACCCTGGCTCGAATTTGCCACCACAATCTGCAATTGTGTGGGTTCGAGTTCGAGTTCTTCGGCGGCTAATTGGGCCATCATCGATTGCACTCCCTGCCCCATTTCACCTTTTGGCACATACAAGGTCACGCCCTGCTGTGGATCGATCCCAAACCACAGCAGGGGTTTGCTCGGTCCAGATCCACCACCAGCTTCGGTGGCAATCCCATCGACCAAGCTGGGAATAATTGCTTTTAAACCCCCATATACGCCCACACCCAACACCCCCAGGGTGCCAGCACCAATTAATAAAAACCGTCGCCGTGTTACTCTCCATTTCAGCTTGGGCGGGCGGTTCATACCTGACCTCGCATTAATTTACTAGCCCGTAAAACATTTTTACGAATGTTATTATAGCCACCACAACGACACAAATTTATGTCCATCGCCGCATCAATTTCGGCTGGATTGGGATTAGGATTTTTGTTGAGAAATGCCACCGCCGTCATGATATGTCCAGTCATACAATAACAACACTGCAACGGATTTTCGAGAAAGGCTTGCTGCACGGGATGTAAAGTGTCACCATGCGCCAATCCTTCCAGGGTAATTAAATCTCGATCGACTACTTGAGCCGCACTGATTTGACACGATCGAATCGCAACATTATCAGCCAAAACAGTACAGCTACCACACCAGCCTGCACCGCACCCGTACCGAGTGCCATTGAGTTCTAAAGTATCGTGAAGTGTCCAGATCAGCAGCTCATCATCGCGATCGTCGGGGATAGCTGCGGTTTTTCCATTGAGCTTTAACTGCACAATCTTGCTCCTCGATCGATAGCTATATAAATTCTGTGGGGATTACTCGATAGTCAGTCAGCACAGTCTATCACAATATAGAGTAAAAGATTAAGCAACGATTTTGCAAGCATTATCGATCGCACTATGCACAAAAGCAGAATCTGTAATCGTTAGTGGTACTACCATTCACGAAGTACTTTCTACTGGCAAATCGTCTAGGTAAATGACAATTTCGCTAAATTATCGCTTTGCATAAGCAATAATTGAAACACCTAAAAACACTACGATCGCCCCAACAATTCGAGTGGGACTAGCCGGATACTTTGTCAAACCCAGCACACCGTACTTGCATCGGCTCGCCGATATAGCGTCGCAGTAAGGTATTGAGCGCGACTTGAATCGGGATAAAAGTCCCCCCAATCAGTGCCGCGAGTAGGTAGACGATCCGTTCGTTCACAGTGGAGCCTCATATCGACTTATTCACGATACCATCTCGTTTTAGCTAGCAACTCCAGACAAATCTCGAAAATCTGGATAGCTGCTGTACCGATCGCAGATCGATCGAGGGTTACGATTAGGCGAGGAAAATTGTGGCGATAATGGTGATTATCTCGATCGATACAGGATTACTTTCACTAAGACACGCCAGATCCCGCAGATGCGATTCTCTTGCAGAGAGGCTACGCCAACGAGATATTGGGTGCGTATCCATGTGGTTTATTGCCCACCGCAGCACCGCCATGAATCATGCCCTGAATTTCACGATCGAAAAAGCTGTAGGGAAACTGTGATTCAGGACGACTGAAGGCTTTTAGTCATGCTCTCATAACTAAAAGCCTAAATTCCCAATCTAAACGATCGCGATTCTCTTTCTGCTAAGGCAGACGCTCTGCGAACAGAGATACTACACGATTGGTTGGCTTTCTGACGTTCACGAAGTGTTGCCTACTGGCAAATCGAAACTCTGTCAAAATCGGCTGTAGCTCACCTCGTGCGATCGCCCCAGCTACAATATATTTGGGAGCCTGAATATTTGAGTTTAGACTACAGTACCAATCGAAAGGAGCGTGTCACTGCCTTTGTTAACGATCCCCTGGCTAAAACCCTGACGATCGATTCTCGTCAAAACTTCATCATTACCGCAGTTGCCTGTAGTGGATTTATTACTTTATTGATGTGTTTCATTTTAAAAGATGCCTGGATCGATCCTCGGCTCAAGAGAAGATAATCTCAATGCAACGCGCATTTACGGAGTGCTAGTAGTGGCAACGAAAGCATCTTTAAAGGACGACGCGATTCTCTTTCAGAGACGCTCCGCGAACGAGTGGTGCTGGCAACGAAGTATTCCCTCAACACCGACCCAACGAACCCCAATGCGGGGGGAATCACCGCCGCAGCCTAGTTACAGCCGTAGAAGCTAGCTTGCAGCGACTCCAAACCGATTATATCGATTTCCCCACAATTTCATTGAGTTGGATATGTATCGTCGTGTCTTAGGTGGCGATACTCAGATTGACTCTGGGTTTAGTGTTTACTAGTAACAACACAACCTATACATAGAGTGAGGCTTAATGAACATTACTAACACTATTAAGCCGAAAAACAGAACCCAGTGGCGAGAATGGTTGGGAGAACACCACCAAAAACTCACAGAAATTTGGTTATTATCAGACGATCGATCTGAAGAGCCAACAGTGATATATCTTGATGCAGTAGAAGAAGCCATTTGTTGTGGTTGGATTGACGGTATCCAAAAACGATTCTCGACCCATGAACTCGCTCAAAGATTCACACCCCGAAAACAGCGCAGCAATTGGACAGAACTAAATAAAGAACGCGCTCGTCGTCTGATTCGACTGGAATTAATGATTGAGGCTGGCAGTGCAACACTTCCCGATTTGGATGTGAAATTTATTGTTGCCGAAGATATTCTGGCGGCACTGAAAAACAAACCTGCGGCTTGGGCTAATTTTCTAGAGTTCCCCGATTTGTATCTTCGGGTACGGATCGGCTACATCGAAGAAATGCGTAAGAATCCGATTGAATTTGAACGGAGACTTCAGAATTTTGTGAATAAAACCGCTGATGATAAAATGTTTGGCAATTGGAATGATGGAGGAAGACTGCTATGAATCAGCCTAACTTAACCTTTCGGCGGGCAAATCCAGATGATTTAGATTTTGTGTCTTACTGTAACTACACAGCCAGTTCGCCGTCACCAGGTTTCTGCTATTGGGATTCATTGATTGAAGATTTTGGAATAGAGACAATGGCTTTTATTCGACAAGCTATTGCGTTGGATGTGCTAGCATGGTGCCGGATTTCAGACTTTATTATTGCAGAAAACAACGGAATACCCGTAGCTGGAGCATCTTGTTTTGTCATGAGCCAAGATGATTATCGTCCGATCGATCTCAAAAACATCCGAAAGCTATACAGTTTACTAGAATGGAGAAGCGATCGAATCAAACAATTTGAGGAGAAATATCAAAATGTTTGGTACAATCCAAAAGACGAAACTCTAAAAGCATCAGGAAATTGGACGGTTGAATGTGTCGTAGTTGTCGAGCAATTTCGAGGACAAGGAATTAGCAAAAATTTAATGAATTACATCATTAAAGAAGCACGAGCAGCAGAGATTGAAAGTATCGGTATCTCTGTGACAATCGGCAATGAGATTGCCGAGCGACTTTATTTATCTGTAGGTTTTCAAAAGTACATAACTTTTTTTAGTGAGTACTATTTCAACCAATTTCCAGGAACAGCAAAATTCAGGCTTAGGTTATTTGACTAATAACTCAGCTTCAGATATTTTTAATTGGGTTTGAGGCTTGAGTTAAACACAGAAAATAGTAATCAGAGGTAACAACATGACAACTAATAAACGAGCATTAGTCACTGGCGGCAATCGTGGCATTGGTTTCGCGATTCTCCAAAAAGGAGAGGCTACGCCAACGCTCAAGGTTTAATCAATCTTAATTACGAAGTTATCATCACCGCTCGATCGATCGACTCCGCCAAACAAGCTGCTGAAAAATTAGGTGAAAAAGCAATTCCATTGGAGTTGGATGTGAGCGACGATCTATCTATCGAAAATGCGATGTTCCCATGTGATTTCGACTAAAGTATTCAATGCTTCCCTATTCCAAGGCTTTCCCAACATTCAGCACACGATTTTCCAGGGGAAAGGCTTCGCCAACGAAGATCCAATCGCCGAAAATGACAAATTTGTCTATACTAATCGGACAGCCGGAAACGCTATATTTATGCACCTATTCAGGTTTCTGATTGAGAGATTTATAAGATTGTTCTTTTTGAATCCAGTCGCGACCGAGTTTGATCGTCACATCTGAATAAAGATTGCCAGAACTATCGACTTTTACTTCTCCAAATCCTAACAAACTAGATAAACCTTCGGCGACTTCAGGGTTGCCTTTTTGGGCAATAAACTGACTGGTGGGGAGATCTTCTTTAATTTTGAGATTGGTATCGATATTCACAGTTTGATACCCAGCTTTATTCAACCGTTTAACTAATCTAGCAGTGGCATCGGGGAAGTGACTGGTATCTTGAATATTAATCCTGAGTGTTTCAACTTTAGGTTGTTCCAAAGAAATCGTGCCGTGATCGAAGTATCGCGCCATCATATTTTGAATGCCTTTTTCATTGGGCAACCAATAACTCGTGCCGTGTTTGCCGTCACCATTATAGTCACCTGGCATCATCAACATCTGCATTTTTGATTTACCATTTTGCATCGAGAATCCGCCTAGTGCGAGTAATTCTTCGACGGTAAGATTGGTATCGACTTGTTTTTGAATTACGGAAAATATTTGTGGAATGCGCGTAATTGTCATCGGGTTGAGCGATTGTTCTAGTAATGCTTTGACGACCATTTGTTGGCGTTGCATTCTGCCGATATCGCCATTTGCATCATTACGGTAACGCAACAATCCTAATAACTTCATGCCATCGAGATGTTGTTTTCCCGCTTTGAGATTGACATAAAAATGTTGGGAATCATCTTGATATTTAATATCTTTAGGGACGGTAACTGTTACGCCGCCTAATTCGTCAACGAGTTTGGCAACACCTAAATTATTGACGCGGATATAACGATCGATCGCGACACCACCTAAAACCTTACTTACTTCTTTCGCTGCTGCTGCTGGGCCGCTTTCCCGATCGACTGCGTTAATTTTTTCGATGCCTCTGCCAGTTCGATCGATCTTCGTATCGCGGGGAATACCTAAAAAGATCGTACGTTTGGTTTGCGGATCGAATCGGAGTAACATGATCGTATCAGATAAGCCATCTAACGAGTCAACTTCCGCATCATATTTATTTTTTTTGCGTTCGTCACCAGTGTTAGTTTTGACATCCGAAATATTAGTTTTAATCCCTAATAACAGAATATTGACTGGCTTAGATACTTCTGGTACTTGTAATAAACTCCTAGAGAAAGCTTCCTTGCCATTTTGCTTGAAGAATGCGTCATCTGCTGCGGATAAAGTGCGCTGTTGCAATGGTGCCGAAGTTAGTGAAACCGCTAAAAAAGCTCCAGCGGCAGCCGATAACGCGCCGATACTCCCCAAACCCAACCACAACCATAAAGGCATTCTGCGTCGCTTTTTAGCGGACTGACGACGCACCATTTGGGGATTGGGTTTATTCGATTTGCGGCGTTGCCGATCTACTTTTCTAACTTCCACTTTACTCACAGTTTAATAGGGTGGGTGGTTTTAATAATCATTGACGTAGGGATGACCGATCGACGGGTGCTAATCTGTTAGTCGCCGGGTTAAGCTTACACTAAATTGTTGGCATCTGGAACCGGATAACCTCACTTAGACCGAATCGTACGTTCTGCTAGCGAA
This sequence comes from Chamaesiphon sp. VAR_48_metabat_403, assembly GCF_031422475.1. Lineage (NCBI taxonomy): Bacteria > Bacillati > Cyanobacteriota > Cyanophyceae > Gomontiellales > Chamaesiphonaceae > Chamaesiphon > Chamaesiphon sp. VAR_48_metabat_403. The sequence goes on along the minus strand of NZ_JANPLS010000026.1, from coordinate 9,569 downwards.
CTAAATCCGGGCAAGCGCAGAGATTTCTTTTGCCAGAGTAGCATCATTAGCCACAAACTCGTTGTGAAATAGCCAGATGTGACTAACCCATTCAGAAATAACAGTCGCAACCCAGTTGCGGAAGATCCGGATAAATCTGCACCGATATTTAAACTGAAATAGGTACTCAACCAAGCCAAAGCCAGGAAAATTGACAAGCGACATACTGCCAATTGTCTGTCATTGCGTTGGCGACGGTAAATCGCCCACATTGAAGGTAGTACTCCTATGACGGGCGTGAGGTAGAGAAATGTTTCCAAGCGATCGAGTACGTGGTTATCTAAGTCGCGCGTTGATGCTGGGGACGTATCGGGCAATGATGTCATCGGTTACGATCCTGGTACTACTAATATTTTTTTCTCCATATATTTAAAATCCCCATTTTTTGGCAATTTTGCACGATGTAACTAAAATTTATTGAAAAATAGGGGTAAGGTGTCGATCGCGAGCTAATTACATAACTATATTTTGGAATCTGTTGTCTTACATCTGCCTGAATGTAGATGTTGGCCTAATTGTCTCAGTACTCAATCACTGCCCACAAGTGCCAAAAGTCATTTATTTGGCAGGAACAGTCCACCAGGCGATCGCGTAGTCTTGGCGGGGAAGGTTGACAGCTCGGCGAAAATAGACGCGAATTTTATATTTACCAGGGTCGCGGATTTGATGAAAAATGTGTTGGACGCTATCGACAGCACTTACAGACGACCAGATACTGCGATCGGGATTGTTTTCATCGGCACGCATTAGATACAGATCGAGCTGATTGAGACCGCGATCTCGAAATTTTTCGCCCAGATCGTATTCGCCATTGCCATTAGTATCTTGTAACTCTACCAGTCGATCCCACGCCAGCGTAATCGAAACCCAGCTATTTTCGACTACAGGTCGATCGAGGAAATAATCTCGATATTCGCCAGTATTTACCGATCGATAATCCCACCCGATCGCGGGGACGGGCAGTGTTTCGGAGTACTGTCCGGGGCTAAACTGTTGGTAAGCCCGAAATGCATTTAAATGACCCGCACCCAATTGATAATCGAGCGGAATCTGACGATTCTCCAAAGGAGAGGCTCCGCCAACGCGATCGACTGCTGATTCCGTCCAATCGCGGTTATTTTTAGCCAGTAGCGTCCGCGTCATCCCCAATCGCAAACCGTCGCCTGTATCTTGAATTTTGTCCGCAGCGTTTAACAGCACGGCTTTCATCACCTGATGGCGGCGTGAATCGAGACTCCAACGGGGACGAACGGCAACATCCAGTCGTTGTTTCTGCCGCAATTGGCGATCGCCAAATTCCTGTAATAAAGCGATCGTACCCGTAACATGCGGTGAGGCAAAACTAGTCCCATTAACCGTAGTGGCTTTACCTGCTAAGTTATACAGCCGGAGATTGCCCCCTGGAGCTACTAACCCGATCGACCGACGATTGCCGACATTAATCTCGCGACTCTCGATACTTTTGGCAGTACCGATTGGTGCTTCACTCAGATTGGCAAAATCTAACTTGCGATAAATACCCTGACGGAGCGTGGAATAAGCAACATTAATCCCGTTATAGTTATCCGTCGGAATGGAAATGCCGCCCTTGCCTTGATTTCCGGCGACTGCATACATCACATTATGTACTCGCGCCGACCAATCCAAACATTGGGTAAATAACGCATTCCCATCTAACTTAGCATTAGGTCGCGGATCGCGGTCTAAAGGCTCGCCAAAGCTGAGATTAATAGCCCGAACGTCTCCACCATTCTGACTGGCAACATGCTGCATCGAGAGGCATTCTTCAGGCTGTCCAGCGACTCTGGGCAATCCCACCGCACTAGCATATAAACGTGCGCCCGGTGCGACTCCAGGATATCTTTTATCTTGACTAATCATCACAGAGGCTACCATCGTCGCGTGTTGCTCGACGTTGGTATTAGCTTTGGCGAAGCTATTTTGATAAAAAATCTGTTCGAGCTTGAATTTGGGCTGTTGGGCGGCTTTATCCCAGCCAAACTGTGCCGGACGACCGACTTCTACTTGACCGATCGCAATTTTTTTACCAGTCAGATTATATGGAGCTTGATGTAATTTTAGGGCATCAATACCCGCACTACCGACAGAGTTGGCGGTTGATAGTGCCCAACTAGGTGTCATGATACTCACGATCGCCGTACCGATGGCGATTTGTTGCCAGTGTTTAATCGACAAGCTGCTCTGCCTTTAGATGAGGGGACGGGGGGACTGGGAGACTGGGAGACGGGGGTAAAGCATAGATATATAAATATTCCCTATCCCCTTTCTCCTACTTCACTCGGAATCTTGGGTATGGTGCCAGATGTAAGAATGTGAAGATCGATTATACATAGATTTGAGGGGATCGCTTTCTACATTTTGTTACAGGATCGCCTGACCGACCTAAAATTATTGCAAACTGTGTACAGGTAAAATCCCTGTGTTTGGAGGAAACTCTCATGTCTGATACTCAAGTTTTTGTAGCTTTGGCGATCGCGCTGATTCCTGGTTTGTTGGCATTGCGCCTTTCGACAGAGTTATACAAATAAATACGCGTTCCGATCGACCGATCGATCTGGCTTTTTAGACGATTGACTGGGACGTAATTAATACTGCGTCCCAATTTTTTAACGTAAGCCCTCAAAAATTCCATCAACATTGTGGAAAATTTGATGTGACAAGCCGTATAATTAGATAAAATTTCGATTGGGTTATACTACTTAACATGAATGCACTCCCTTCTTTCGATCCGCCCAAGCACCGCCCGCCATCGCGTAAATCTAGCCGCGCGAGATCGACACAGATGGGAACGAGTACTTTAGAGCCGAGTATCTCTACCACGCATTCCACTACAACAACGGCGCGATCTCATCGGGTGCGATCGAAACCAACTTACGCTCATCGTCGCCAAGGATTGGAAGTCGCTACCAAATTAGTTACCTACTCGACCCTATCAGTTTTTGGCATCATTACGCTAGTTAATTCGATCGGTTACCATTACGTGCAGCAGAGCAAATTACAGCACATCGAAACAGAAGTGCAAGATGCAAAAATCCGTGCGGATAAAGTCAATACTAACTTCACTCGTTCGTTCGATCCGCATTCACAAGCCAGTGTTATGCAAGAAAATAGCTATAAAGTCGCACCCGATCGACTGCCAATTTTTCTGGTTAATCCCGAAACAGATCGATCTTCTTCAACCGGACGCAAATAGTAGTTGCAGATCGAATCCGATCGCTATTTAGCCAATTCAATGTAAGTCAGATGAGAACGCCAGAACCTAATCTAGCCTCGCTAGGCGATCGATTCATAGCTCATTTTATCGATTATATTATTTTTGTTTTAGGTCTAACTTTGTCGGTACTTATAATTGTCATGGCTGCCAACGGTTATGATTTATTATGGGAAATAGTAGGTGTTGTCGGACGGCTATGTCTATTTCCTGTAATTTTCTATCGTCTTTGTGCGGATGGTTTAGAGGGCGGACAAAGTTATGGCAAGCGATTGATGAAAATCTGCGTCATCGATGCCACCTCTGGTAAACCTTGTACTTTTCTAAAATCTCTAATCCGCCAGATTCCATCATTGTTCCTAGGTATTATCGATGCTGTATTCATCTTTTCCCAATCCAGACAAAGACTCGGCGATACGATCGCCAATACAATCGTAGTACATAAACCACCGCGATCGAGTAATTATTAAATCTTTTTCCTAAAGCCTATTTCCAGTTATTGACAAATTCTAATCCCTTATCTCGTCCGTGATGATAGACAGATACTAACCCTGCGGGGGTGGCTTTGGTAAAGTCTACACCTAATTCTTTGAGGTGAACATCGGGACGAATGATGTGGATGCGGACATCGCGAACTTGGCGGGGAATCGGCTCGATATGAAACATATCTCGATACATCGTACCTGGCTCATTGGCGATCGCGATCGTTTCGCTATATCCTGCTGCTACCATTGCTAGTACCGGACACAAACAAGTGTAAGCAGCATCTACATAAGGTTTACCATCGATCCATGCGGGAATATCCCAAGCGTGCATAATCCGCGAAGATGCATAAGCAACCGCCGGAAAGTTATTGGGTGTAATGCGGTGGTGCGGTTCGGGATGGTGAGTACTAAATAGCGTAAATCGTAAATTGGCATTTACCCAACTGCGATCTTGATTAACTGAAGCTCTGAGTAAACTTTTACCTAAATCTCTAGCCAGAGCCGTCTGAGTTTGAGCTGCGGCGGTGGGATTAGTTACGGCATTTGTGGCAATATATAGTGCTGGACTGTGAGGTTGATATAAATCCGATCGCAACTGTTTGCTGAAGATGCGAATGCCCCGCTGAACTATTTTGCTCATATTTTGCTGGGGTTGTGCCAATGCCGATAACCCAGCTAACCAATAGTCTACCCCTAATTTACTCGCTTGACCGATTGCTGCCCAACTCGCCGGAATTACTGACGATGATGCTGCTGCATACGCATCAGCTACGATGCCAGCTTCTTCTAGCGCAGTCAACACTCCATGAGCAAAAGCTCCTTTAAAGCTCCCTACCGGAGTTGCGATCGCCAAAGATTTTCGATTCACTGTACACTTTTAACACGAATTTAACCGATTCCTATTTTACGGTTAATTCTGGCTTCGATAATAGTCGCCTCAGTCTAGAGCTAGTTTTAACTGGGATCTATCGATAACGATCCATAATTTTTGACACTTCCCACACCCCCAGCTCCCCGCCATATCTAAGCCGATCGTCTTGTCTTACGATCGTAAAAATTGTAACTTTAAATTTCACCAGTTATAATTTATCGATAATAGTATGTAAAAATAAATAACTATACCAACCGAAAGTCATTGATATGAAAAATCCCTCAACTTACATCGCCAGTATTTCCACGATCGCCATCGGTCTACTATGCTCGGTAAATTTAACTTTATTCGCCGCTTCTGCCGATGCGGCATGTCGCCCTACTGGTAAAGTAGTGGCTGGTCGTGCGGTGTTGAGATGCACTGGTGCGACTAGATGCCGTCCGACTGGACGTTTCAAAACTGTCAGGGGCGTACGCTACCAAATTTTAAACTGTCCGCGCTAATCGATAATTCGATCGACTTATAGCCAAGCAGCCACTTCAGCCCAGCCTAGACCCTCCCGAATTACTTCGGGAGGGTCTATTGTCATATCTAACATTGTCGAGCCTTCCATCCCCGGTTCCGAGCCATCATCGATAATAATATCGACTAACTTATCCAATCGATCGAACAACCTAGCTTTTTCGATAATCTCCACTCGTTCGTAGTCATCCTCGTCGCTAACGTGTGCGGATGCCGAAATTATTGGATTGCCCAAATTTTCTAACAGGCTCTGACATAGAACGTGTTTGGGAACTCGAATTCCTGTCGTTTTGCGTTTGGGATCTTGGACGAGTTTAGGGACGAGTTTGGTAGCTGGTAGAATAAAGGTATAAGTCCCCGGTATCAAGTGTTTCATCAATCGATATGCCGGATCGGACACCACTGCATATTCAGCAATATTCGATAACGACTGACATAAAAAAGTCAATGGTTTATCATTAGACATCCGCTTGATTTGGCGGACTCGATCGACACCGACTTTAGATTTAAGATCGCAACCGATCGCGTACACTGTATCTGTGGGATATAGCATCACCGCACCATTTCTTAATGCGGCAACAATCTCATCGATCTTTCTAATTTGCGGTGTTTGTGGGTGAATTTCGTAAATAATAGCCATGTTTTAGATCTAACGATCGCATAATTAATTATCAGTCGAAATCGCGGTCGATCGACCGCGATCGCAATTAAACGTTAGGTCGGTAACCCAAATTTAAGTTTTCCAATGATTAAAATCGCCTATTTAGAATGTCAAACTGGAATAGCTGGCGATATGTGCTTGGGTGCATTAGTCGATGCTGGCGTACCGATCGAATATTTAAATACCCAGCTCGCTCGATTGGGAATTGCGGCTGAATATCATTTATGGGCACAAAAAGTCGATCGTAATGGGCAAATTGCCACCAAAGTACATGTCGATCTTACCGCCATTCATGCCGCTGCTCCAGTAGAACATCGCGAACATTCCCATCATCCCCACGAACATCCACATCCCCATCCCGCACCAGCTCGGATGGGTGCAACCGCTCCGCCACCACATCCCGAACGCCATCCCCATCCCCATCCCGTAGCTGCGGGACACGCTCATCCTCATCCTCCAGATGCCGGACATCACCACCCCCCTCACGATCGCCAGCACCCATATCCCTCACCAGCCAATCGTTCGAGCGGTGAGCATCACCATCATTACGACACTCCCCAGCGGAACCTGCCCCAGATCGAAAAGCTGATTAATGCAGCAAATTTGCCCGTCAGAGCGACGCAGTGGAGTTTGGACATTTTCCGCCAACTGGCGATCGCCGAGGGTGCAGTCCACGGTATCGACCCATCTGAGGTGCATTTTCATGAAGTCGGTGCGGTCGATGCGATCGTCGATATCGTTGGGACTTGTTTGGGTTTAGATTATCTTGATATTGCTAAAATTTATTGCTCCGCTTTACCGACAGGCGGCGGAACGGTGCGCGCCGCTCACGGAACTTTACCCGTACCCGTCCCCGCCGTACTAAAATTATTTGCATCCCGTCAGGTACCAGTCTATAGCAACCAGATCGATCGAGAGCTAGTCACGCCTACAGGTGCGGCAATTGCTGTCACGCTAGCAACCAAATTTGGCTCGCCTCCAACAATGCAGCTCCAGCAGATCGGTTTGGGTGCAGGGACGATCGAATTACCCATTCCAAATATTTTACGCCTCTGGCTGGGTACTGAAACCACTACTGCGGAATCATGCCCCGTCCGTCCCGAATATCTAGAACAAATCGAAGTATTAACCACCCAAATTGACGATCTCAATCCTCAAGCGATCGGGTACATTTTCGATCTATTATTCGCTGCGGGAGCTGTCGATGTATTCACCCAACCGATCGGCATGAAAAAATCTCGATTGGGAATTTTACTGACAGTTATTTGTCAGTTAGATCGATCGCTTGAATGCGAACAAATCATCTTCAAAGAAACCAGCACTTTAGGAATTCGTCACCTAACACAGACTCGATCGATCCTTCCTAGAGAAATGCAATCTGTCGAAACTAAATATGGTACGGTACATCTTAAAGTTGCCCGGAATAATTTGTTCGAGGACGATCGCATCCTCAACGTCCAACCCGAATATGCTGACTGTGCTAGCCTCGCCCAAACACACCAAGTATCTTGGCAAGAAGTCCATCAATTAGCATTAGTAGCTTGGCACGATCTCAATTCTGGAGATCGATCGTAAATTAGCGTTCGTATATTTCCAGCGGTAAATCGTCTGGATCTTTAAAGAACGTAAATTTCTTGCCAGTAATTTCATCGATTCTAATTGGTTCGACATCAATTCCCTGCGAAACCAAATCATCGACACTTGCAGTTATATCTTCGACTTCAAAAGCGAGATGCCTCAATCCACATGCCTCTGGCTTACTTGGTCTGGGCGGTGGATTGGGGAAAGAAAACAGCTCTATCGTATCGCTCTGGGAAACCTGAAGATCTAATTTATATGAATTGCGATCGCTTCTGAAAGTTTCATTAATCACCGAGAATTTGAGGATGTCTACATAAAACTTTTTTGCCTCGTGATAATTCGAGCAAATTATCGCCACATGATGAATTTTATTTACTTTCACCCGATCCTCTTTGTTTGATTTTTCAGAATAAAGAGCTGATTTATCTGCGTGAAGATAGATCTTTAAATCCATCTCCCGACAACTACCCGCACGCTGCCATCTTCTAGCACTTCTTCGGCTTCAATAGTATAACCTTGATTTTCGGCTGTCTGTAATAGCATCTGATGAGCATATTTTCGTTGAATTTCATTAACAAATTGAGTTCGATCTACACCCGCATACCAATCGGCAATTAGTTCGTAATTATCGCCGCCATCTTTCCGAAACCCGATCTCGCAACCATTCAGATTAATTACATATTCAGCATTAATTTGCTCGCCGCGATCGCCTCGAATCTGGGCATTGACGCTGACATTGTGACCTAGTTGGTTTAAAATATTAGCTAGAATTTTACCGTCTTTAATTTGAACTTTAATAGTTGTAAGATGTGACATACTTAAATTAGTTATTAGTGAAAATTAGTTGCATACTAGTTAGTCTACTTCGAGATGGTCGATACCCCGATAGTTCTTAATTTGGCGTAGTTCTTCAGATAGTTTAGTATCGATCGAAGCTGGACGCGCACCTGCTTGAGAAGCCCATTGTTTGAGGGCTTCAATTTGGGGTTTAGCAATTGTGGCTAATGGTACCGTTTCTTCTAGAGCGCGGATGATATGTTCGGTGTTAAAGTCCGATCGATTGCCTGTAGTTCCGCTACTAAAAGCCTGTTGCATTCCTTCGACGATCGCCTGTTCGATTTCTGCACCGCTATAATCGAGCGAATGTCTTGCTAGTAATTCTAGATCGAATTCTCGCAACCGACTGGGGCGGAGTTTTTGTAAATGTACCCGAAAGATTTCTTGACGTTCGGATTCATTCGGTAAATTCAAGAAAAAGATTTCATCGAATCGCCCTTTCCTTAATAGTTCCGCAGGCAAAATCTGAATATTATTCGCCGTCGCCACCACAAATACCGGACTGGTTTTCTCCTGCATCCAGGTAATCAAACTGCCAAATACCCGCCGACTCGTTCCTGAATCGCCATCGAAACCACTACTGATATTCCCAAACGCTTTATCGATTTCATCCATCCACAAGACGCAAGGAGCCACCGCTTCGACGATCTTTATCATCTGGCGTACCTTACTCTCACTCTCCCCCACTAATCCGCCAAATAATCGCCCCGCATCCAACCGCAACAGCGGCAACCGCCACTCATGAGCGATCGTTTTTGCCGAGAGCGATTTACCCGTGCCCTGAATTCCCGCCAGCAACACCCCTTTAGGATTGGGAATACCATAACGCCTAGCTTCCTCAGTAAAGCTATCCTGACGCATCCTTACCCACTGTTTGAGGTTATCCAAACCGCCGACACTCTTGAGCGATTCGTGGGTGGTATAAAATTCCAGAATCCCCGTCTGACGGATGGCTTGTTGCTTGGCTGCTAATACCCTGTCGATATCTTGCTCGCTGACTTGTTGATTGGCGGCGAGGGAAATAGCTAGTACTCGTTGAATCCGCGCTCGACTCAATCCCTGACAAGCTTTGACGAGTTGCTCTCTACCGAGGGGGGAAAGTTTGAGTTTATCGGGTACGACTAATTGAGAGATCAGATAATCGATTTCATTCGCATCGGGAAGGGGAAAATCGATGGTGGTGGTTTCTTCGATAAATTCTGGCGGTACGTCGAGGGAATAGCTAGTGAGAATTAGGGTTTTGCGGCTGCGTTTGAGTTCGCGGGTGAGATTTTTGATCTCGCGGATAATTGGTATATTTGGGGGTTGGAGCGGCGATTTTAAGATCGGGTGGATGTCTTG
>NZ_JANPLS010000025.1:0-8300 GCF_031422475.1 Chamaesiphon sp. VAR_48_metabat_403 | reverse complement strand
GGCGATGGTTGTAATATGGAAGGCATTTCTGGCGAAGCTGCTTCGATCTCGGGTCACTGGGGCTTAGGCAAGCTGATCGTCTTGTATGATGACAACCACATCTCGATCGATGGTTCCACCGATGTTGCCTTCACCGAAGATGTTTCCAAACGGTTTGAAGCTTACGGCTGGCACACCATCCACGTTAAAGATGGTAACACCGATCTAGCCGCGATTTCCGCAGCACTAGAAGAGGCTAAAAAAGTCACCGACAAACCCACGATGATTAAGGTCACCACGATCATCGGGTACGGTTCTCCTAATAAATCCAACACCGCTGGCATCCACGGTGCAGCCTTAGGCGAAGCCGAAATTAAACTCACCCGCGAAAACCTCGGCTGGGAATACGCGCCCTTTGAATTACCCGCCGATGCTGTCGCGCACATGCGCCAAGCGATCGATCGCGGAGCCAAAGCTGAAGGCGAATGGGAAGCTACTCTCGCTACCTACAAATCCAAATATCCTACAGAAGCAGCCGAATTTGAAGGCTTACTCTCCCGCAAACTCCCTGCGGGTTGGGATAGCGTCTTGCCCACATATACCCCCGCAGATAACGCAGTTGCTTCGCGGAAACACTCCGAAATTTGCCTCAATAAACTCGCTCCCGTTTTACACGGTTTAATGGGCGGTTCGGCTGACTTAACTCACTCCAACCTCACCGAAATCAAAGGTTCCGGTGACTTCCAAAAAGGTGCGTACCAAAATCGCAACGTCCACTTTGGCGTGCGCGAACATGCGATGGGTGCCATCTGCAACGGTATGGCCCTCCACAACTCTGGCTTGATTCCCTACGGCGCGACCTTCTTAATCTTCACCGACTACATGCGCGCCGCGATTCGCCTCTCCGCATTGTCTCAAGTCGGCACATTGTGGGTAATGACTCACGATTCGATCGGTCAAGGTGAAGATGGCCCCACGCACCAACCGATTGAAACGATCGCCTCATTGCGCGCTATCCCCAACCTGACAGTCATTCGTCCCGCCGATGGTAACGAAACCTCCGGTGCGTACAAAGTCGCAATCGAGAAAGCCAGCCACCAAGCTCCGACCCTCCTCGCATTATCCCGTCAAAACTTACCTAACTTACCAGGTACTTCGATCGCAGGTGTCGCGAAAGGTGCCTACACGATCGTGGACTCCCAAGGTACTCCCGAAATCATTTTGATCGGCACGGGTTCTGAAGTCAGTTTGTGCGTCTCTGCGGCTGAAAAACTCACCGCTGAAGGCAAAAAAGTTCGCGTTGTCTCCATGCCTTCTTGGGAACTATTCGACGAGCAAGATGCAGCCTACCAAGAATCCGTCTTACCCAAAGCAGTTACCAAACGCGTCGCTGTCGAAGCTGCTTGCAGCATGGGTTGGCACCGCTTTGTCGGTATGGATGGCGGTTTAGTCACAGTCGATCGTTTCGGTGCTTCGGCTCCAGGCGGTACCGTGATGGAGAAATATGGTTTCACCGTCGATAATGTCGTCGCTACAGCTAAGAAAGTTTTAGGTTAATCGGTTAACCTGTTTAATTGAGATTTACGGGTGAGCTATGTGCTCACCTTTTTTAGTATTAAATAAAATTATCTATTTTTTATGAGAGAGATTATTGTACAGACGGTCTTCTCAATCGACTTGATATGAGATAAGTTAGAATAGAAGGCATTTTGGGTATTCTCTAAATAAAGTAATCTTATACCTTGGAGAAGCTTGGAATGATGAGAAACAAACTATTTATACAGATCGTTCTGCCTGTACTACTAGTAAGCTGCTCAAATCCCTATAAAGAAGTTGCACAGAGGAAAGAGATCCCGAGATTAGAAGAAAAGTTAGCTCAACAGGATAAAACTAATGATAGTAGCTCTTATGTAAAGGTTTTAGATGCTATTCAAACAAAGTGTTCTGAAAGTAATCGTACTTCTATTGCGATGATGGCACTTAATATGGGTTCAATGGAAAAGCAATATAGTAATAAATCAACAAGTAATCTAGATAGTCTGAAGTTATTATATTTTGAAGCTAATAGTTTTGCAGATACTTCTAATGCTGAACGTGTTAATTGTCTGGATGTATTAACTTACTGGAAACAGCAGCACAACCAAATATTAAAAGAGGAAAATGAAAATACAAAACAAGAGGAAGTTATGAACCTTGGCAAATAATTTAAATGCTTTTCACTATGAAAATCAAAGTTATCGTTCATGAAGCTGAAGAAGGCGGCTATTGGGCAGAAGTACCTGCAATTTCGGGCTGTGCGACGGAAGGGGATACGTGGGATGAGTTATTAGCTAATTTATATGAGGCGATCGAATGTTTTTTGTCGATCGAAGATCTCTAGAAATCGATATCGATTAATTAAAGGCAGATAATTAATCAATTGAATAAGATCTCACATTTACTACTTGAATTCATCTAAAATTTATTACGTTAATTACACACTAAAGCTATGATTTTTAGCGATTTAGTCGAAACTGTTAAAAGTCTCTCGATCGATGAGAAACAAGGATTACAAATGCTGTTGAAGCAATATCTGAGAGAAGAAAGGCGCGAAAAAATATATGAAAATTTTAAATTGGCACAAGCTGAAGAACAGAGCGGCAACCTAAAATATTCTAGCAATATTAACGAACTCAAACGATCGATATTTTGTCACTTATGAAAGCCTACCTGTATCGGTGGCTAGCATGACATATCATTCTCAATCGAATCGATAATACAGACAATAGTGACAACTTCACATCAGCTATTTACTTTCTGATTTTCAAGCTTCAAGGCTTCCTGCAACTGGCTCAGATCTTCCCGATTTATTTGCCATTTTGCTGGAAACTTCTCCTGGGTGAAGACTTCGAGAGACTTGTTAAAACATTCGATCGATCTTTGCAAATTCTCCCATCTTTCCCCTTTAATTCGATCGAAGTAAGCCAATCCGAGATTGTGTTGGAGCATCGCCCAGTATTCGGGCAATTTTTCTCTAGTATAAATTCCTAAAGCATGGAAGAAACAATCAATGGGTTCATACTCGGTGTTTAGGGCTAATTCCTCTGTAGAACTTCTTTCGATCCCTGAAATCTCCCCATTCGCAGCATACAATCTCTCGACCTCTGTTTTCCAATCGGGATTAAACCACTCAACTTCTTGCCGCGATACTCGTAGCTGCTGACAACTATCGAAAATAATTTGGGGAACATTCTGCATCGCTATATCGATATATAGCGAAGTTCCAGGCGCGCCAGCGTATTCGCCTAATGTCACTGTCTCTCCAGATGACAACGTCAAAAAAGCTAACTGGAGATCGTCGAGATCGTCATAGCCATCAAAGACTGGTAAACCGAGATGAGCGACTAAAGGTGCGATCGAAACATCTAAAAAAGCGGCATACTCATGTGCCGGAGTCACTTCTTCAAATCGCACGCGCCGACTAGCTTTCGGCGTTAAATTGCTTATTGGCAATATAGACCTCATCAAATTGGTTGCAAAAGGTTATCGTTACCTTAATTTTAGCGTACCCATCTTCGTTGCGAACGCCCTCTCTATCTCCCGACCAGTAAGCAAAATGGGGATGATAGGAATCTACCTCGATCATTGTTGTAAACTCAATGCCGCTCTCTTGCGTTTGGCGATTGTTTAACAACGGTAATTTGTGCATGTAGGCTTTAACTTTAGGAATATCGCTGCCTAGATAATTTCTCGGCGGGCCGCCCCAAAGTTCTTGGCTGGCTATTTGTTTCCTCGCTGTCTCAACGTCTTCAGGTTTTCTGCTCTGTTTTCGATGATAAATTTGCCCCTCAGTCACGTCGCTCTGTGGTAAATTGCCTTCGCCATCGTAGCATTTATTTTTGTGTCGGAATTAATTCACCAGCTCTGGAGGTTGGGTAGGGCGTAATGCCAAACTCAATGTGCCTAAATCGATCGAAAAGAGGGGCAATCCCCAATACTTCTCGGTTAAGAACTGCTAGCGACTGAAGTCGCCGCTAGTGATGCGTAGTCCGCCTTCGCGGACTAGCTAATTTTTAGACTAACCGAGAAGTATTGGGGCAATCCCTACTTATTTTTATGTCGATCGGAGGTTTTTATCGCGAAAAATGGTTACAGGTAGAAACATTTCGCTACGATCGAGATAGATCGTTTTGTAGCTTAGTACACGATCGATTGCTTTCGACTAAAACCCGCTATCAGAAGGTAAAACCTCCGTGAAAACTCAAATTAAAGAATCCGAACGGCTGCGATGGATTAATCTCGATGCCGATTTGCCGGAGATCGATCCTCATTCTGAGGGGCTACGCCAACGAGGTAGTGATATTATCGATGGCTTGAGGCAAAATCCGAAAACTATACCCTCTCGATATTTCTACGACGATCGCGGTTCTGAATTATTCGAGCAAATCACTGACTTACCAGAATATTATCCCACCCGTACCGAACAAGCGATTCTCGACACCTATGTTTCAGAAATCGTTGCATTGACTGGAGCTTGCGAACTTGTCGAACTAGGCAGTGGGAGTTCTCGCAAAACTCACACATTACTGACAGCCTACTCGCAACTAGAAGACCCACTTCATTATTACCCGATCGATGTCAGTGCTGGCATTCTCCGCACCACGGCACTGCAATTATTAAATGATTACCCCAAACTCAATGTCTGCGGTGTTGCAGGTACCTACGAACGCGCACTGGCGAATCTCCCGCCGCGCATGGTTGAAAACCGAATGCTGATGTTTTTGGGGAGTACGATGGGCAACTTGGACGATCGATCGTGCGATCTGTTTCTCAATCAAGTCCAGCAAGCTCTCCAACCTGGTGAATTTTTCTTGTTAGGGATAGACCTCCAAAAACCGATCGAGATTCTGGAAGCGGCTTATAACGATGCTCAGGGCGTGACGGCTGCTTTTAACCTGAATATTTTGTGTCATCTCAATCACCGTTTCGCTGGCGATTTTAATCTCGATAATTTCGAGCATTTTGCCTTCTTTAATACCGCTGCCAGCCAGATTGAAATGCACCTGAGAAGTTTAACTGCTCAGACAGCCAAGCTCAAGGATCTCGATTTGGAAATTTCTTTGAAACAGGGCGAAACCATTCATACCGAAATTTCTCGGAAATTTAATCTGCCAGCTCTAACAGATACGCTCGAAGCTCACGCGCTCCAACCGCTGAAAGTTTGGACAGATCCGCAGTCATGGTTCGGTTTAATTCTCTGTCAACGGCAATGTTTATTGTCAAATGATTGCCCTTAGATTAGTCAATTTCATTGCCCAAAATATGTGTGGTGGGCAGTTCCCGCCATACAAACTTCAAAATTTAAATTTCGACTAAAATTTACCCTTTCCAAATCTTCTCCAAAATATCCGATGGTGGAATATCGGCGATTTTACCAGATCGGGATTTAATGGCGATCGATCGACCGTTATTGGGTAATAATTTCGCCGGATCGGATGGGCCGAATAGGGCGATTGTATACGTACCGACGGCTACAGCTAGGTGCATCGGACCGCTATTGGTACATAACATCAGATTGGCACCTGCGATCGTGGCTGCAAGTTTGCCGATATCTGGGGGACTAATTACTTTTAGAGCTGGGCAAAGTGTGAGGAGTGCTTCGATAAACTCGCCATCATCGGGGCCTTTAATAACCGCGACAGGAATATTGGGTTGCCGAGTTTGTAAGTCTTTAACGATCTGTTGCCACTGTTTGACGGGATAAATGCGGTCTGGCTTATTTTCGCCCCCATGGATCAGCACGTAACCGCTATCTTTTATTCCCAGTCGATCCTGCGCGGCTTCTGCCCAGTCGAGATCGGATTTAGGAACATTAATGCTCACAGCCGGACAAGGGTCGGTTATACCCAAGCCGCCGACCAGATCGTGAAACATCTGCGCTGCATATTGGTTGAGATTGAGCGTGACAGGATTGGAGAGAAATAATTTACTCGCACCAACATCAAAACCAATCCGGACGGGAATACCTGTCAACCAGAGGAGCAAGCCCACACCAAATCGTCGCCCTAAGGACATGGCAACATCGTACTCGCTATCGCGGATGATCCCCAAAAGGTTGCCCCAGTCAGCGGGACCATTAACGTCTTTGAAATCGAAGGGAATAACTTTGTGGACAGACTTGGAAACACGGTATGCTGTAGTCGATCGAGGTTCGACTACTACATCAATTTCTGCGTCTGGGTAACGTCCTTTGAGATTATCGATCGTGGGGAAGAAAAGGATTTGGTCGCCAATTCCACCAGGGACAAGAGCCAGGATACGCATTTGTACTCAAGTTACTGCTGTATTTACACTCGATCTTAGCAGGAATGGGGTTTGATTGTAGGGTTCGGTTGTGAATATTTGCAGGAGATGGGAGTTGGGGGTAAGGAGTAAGGAGTAAGCGATTGTTAATCCTTACTCCAAAATCCAAAATCCAAAATCTATTCTTGGGATGCGGTAATTGGTGGTGCAGCGATCGGGGTAACATTGAGAGTAATGTCTTTGCCGTTACGACGGACTTGGATGTTGACACTGGTGCCGATCTTCGTCAAATCTACTGCTTGTTGTACGTCGTTAGAAGTTACCACGGCTTTACCATTGACACTTTTAATAACGTCGCCGGGTTTGATCCCTGCGGTGGCTGCGGGTGAGTTGCGAATCGTGCGGGCGATGAGAGGGCCTCGATCGACATCGATCTTAAAATTGGCACTGGGGTCGCTATTAATTTCGGCTTTAATTTGCGGGGTAAGATTAATCATTTGTACGCCGAGGAAGGGATGTTCGACTTTCCCCGTGGCGATTAGTTGATTAGCAATCCGTTGCGCGGTATTAATCGGAATGGCAAATCCCAAGCCTTGGGTACCGCGTAGGATAGCGGTATTCATGCCGATGACTCGTCCTGATGCGTCGAGTAAGGGGCCGCCAGAATTGCCAGGATTGATGGCAGCATCGGTTTGAATGTAACTGACTCGTTTGTCGGTAGCACCGATATCTGCGCTCGTGCGTCCGGTACCGCTAATAATACCAGCCGTGACGCTATTATCTAATCCTAGCGGGTTGCCGATCGCGATCGCCCATTCACCTGGCTTAATTTTGTCGGAGTCGCCGATTTGAATGCTGGGGAGGTTTTTCTCGGCAACTTCAACAATTGCCACATCGGTTACCCGATCTAGTCCTTTGACTTTTCCGGCAATCGTCCGCCCATCTTTGAGGGTGACGGTAACTTTGGTCGCGCCAGAGACGACATGAGCGTTGGTCAAGATTTGACCGTTGTTATTAATAATAAACCCCGACCCGGTGCCCTGTCTGATTTCGCGTTCGCCAGAGCTATTTGGTTGAGTCGAGCGATTGCCAAAAAATCTCCGAAACAAGGGATCTTCTTCGTCTGTCGATGTCGAACGTGTTGCGACAGTGGTAGAAGCATTAATGCGGACTACTGCGGGGCCGACTTTATCGACTACTTGAGTAATAAAGTTAGTATTGACAGTAGCTAAAATGCTATCGCTATTTGCCACTTTTTGGGCGATCGCTGGAGATTCGATGGTCGTGGGCAGTTGTTCTTTGGCGGCTAAATACCCAAACGAACAACTGGCGATCGCACTTAATAATAGTAATGATAGATATTTACTGCCCCAAAGTAAGGTGTTCGCAGCCGTTTGGGGCTGTGGCGATGCGGTGGGATTGTCGGTGGAAACTGGGGCTGGAGAATGGTCTTCGCTCGGTAAGTTTTTCTGCGGTTCTGACATACAAATCACATCTATAACAATTCTGTTCGCCATCTCAGCCAGCTTGGCATTCAGTTACTGAATGCCAAGGTTGCCATGCGCTCGACGCTACCGATCCGTGTTCGGTTTTGCTAGTAGTTTTGACGATCGAAGTGTTAAATTTGTTGCCTGTGCGAGTCTGCTCTTAATTATCTTGTAAGATTTGCGCTCGCGAACTCCGATGTAACCGCCCGATCTCTGCGGTGACTGCAGTAATTTAACTATCGTTGGCGTAGCCTCTCAGAATGAGAATCGCTAGGACTGAGGATTTGGCTTATCGTTATATTTTAGCGATGTCAGATCGTCGCAGTCAAGTCGCTCGATCGTTTCCCTAGCCCCAATTAAAACAAACCCGCAGTCTCGTATAACCGACATAAGATCGCGGCAATTTTAATCGTATACTGGGCATCTGCCGACCAGCGACCATTTAATTGCCGCATTGTCGGCGCGATGCCGCGTCTGACTAGTTCAAATCTAGGTGCGACGCATTCTTGCACCAACAGATCGTTACTAGCATAAGCTTTGAGTTGTTGGATG
>NZ_JANPLS010000024.1:0-5735 GCF_031422475.1 Chamaesiphon sp. VAR_48_metabat_403 | reverse complement strand
GTTATTTCCACGCAAGTCCCTTGGCTATTAAACGATCGCCTGCCCGATCTAGACCGAGTGCGCTTACTGTGCCTACGGCTTGGTAGATCACTTGGCCACAATTCCTAAAAGCCTAAAGCCTAAAACCTATCCCCTAAAGTCTAAAGCCTAAATTTAAGCTGGAAAAATCCGCAAGCGGCGATTTGGTTCTTCGCCGAAGCTGGCTGATTTGAGGCGATAATGTTCGATCAGTTCGTGTTGCATTTTGCGGACATAACTCGATCGCGGTAACAATTCGACGGGTTGACCGTTGGGGATGACGATTTGCTCGACGGCTAATCGGGCTTCCTCTAGTGCTTCAACTTCATCATCGCTGCCATTCTGGGCAAATAACCGCATGTCGTCGGCTTCGGGGATGCCCGGATCGTCCATATGCAACATGCGTCGCAGGGTGCGGGTGATTTGGGGAATGGTGCCCGATTTGACGCTGTAGATTGGGACTTGCCGGACTTTGCTAATTTGGCGCAGTTTGGAGTGATTTTTGATGTGGGTTCGCAGGGCGAGGACGGCATCGGCACTGCCCATATCTTTGGTCAATACTACGGGGAGGTTGAGGACTTCAATTACTTGCTCTAATTCGTCGCGCCCGATGCCATAGGGGTAGACGTGGAGGGGTAACTCTTCACCGTTTGCCCCGACTGGTGTCCCGGCTGAGTGGATGATGGCTTCATCGTCATCCCAGTTGCGATCGAGGAGTTGGGCGAAGCCCAGATCTGCCTCTAGGGTCGCCTGTGAGGCGTTGGTAGCCAGGGTGGCTGGCATGGGTGCCATTCGACCGCTCGATCGCCAGCCACGGGGCGTTTGGGGTACGTTTGGCGGCGGCATCAGACCATTTTTTAAGGCTTCGGGGAGTTCGCGGACGATCGAAACTTTGCCTGCTTCGTCAACGGTGCGAATTTGGGGTGTCGGTTGGCGGTTGCGGAGCAGGGTATCGACCATTTCGGCGACGCTATCGTGAACGACCCAGCGATGGCGTTCGTGCATTTCGACGGCGATTTCAAAGGTGGGGGGAGATTTGCGTTCGAGGACGGTTTTTTGAGAGGCGCGCCGACGGGCTTCATCGTCGCCGAGGGTCACTGCTTGAATCCCGCCGATGAGGTCGGAGAGGGTGGGGTTTTTGAGCAGGTTTTCGAGGCGATTGCCGTGGGCGGTGCCGACTAATTGTACGCCGCGTTCGGCGATCGTCCGAGCGGCGAGTGCTTCGAGTTCGGTACCGATTTCGTCGATGACGATGACTTCGGGCATGTGGTTTTCGACGGCTTCGATCATCACTTGATGCTGAAGTTCGGGGCGGGAGACTTGCATCCGTCTGGCTCTCCCGATGGCGGAGTGGGGAATATCGCCATCGCCAGCAATTTCGTTACTGGTATCGATAATTACTACTCGTTTGCCGAGTTCGTCGGCTAATACGCGCGCAATTTCCCGCAGGGCGGTGGTTTTACCGACTCCCGGACGACCCAACATTAAAATCGATTTGCCTGTTTCTACTAGGTCGCGAATCATATTAATCGTGCCATAGACGGCGCGACCGACGCGACAAGTCAACCCGATGATTTCGCCCGTGCGGTTTCGCAAACAGCTAATCCGATGGAGGGTGCGCTCGATTCCGGCGCGATTATCGCCGCTAAATGAGCCAATGCGATCGACACAAGCTTGCAGATCTGCTCTAGTAATGGGGATTTCGCTGAGATATTCGGCTCCATCGGGAAATCTCGCTTCGGGATATCGCCCTAAATCCATGACTACTTCGACTAAGATGCTGAGTTTGGGATGCTGTTCTAAAGTAGTCCGAATCGATTCCGGTAACACTGCCAATAATTGATGCAAGTCGTCAGTGATTTGCATTCTGCCCAGACTTAAATTTTCGTCCATTACTGTTATTAAGGTGATTCTTTTTTTAACCGCAGCGATTCGCGCTCGTCGGGTTCCCCGACGGTTTAGCGAATCAAGAGAGAGGCGCGTGAAGAGCACAGAGAAAGAATTAGAGTCTATATTTTTTAGCGTGGGAAAAGAGCAGCCTTCACCCTTTCTTCTGCTTGGTGCAACGCACGCTGAGGAGACCGTCTAACGACACGTCTTCGCCTACAGCGCGATTGCATCCGCTTTCTCCTTTCCCCCAGCAGGTTCATCAACTTGTTTACTGTTGGGTAAATCTTTTAACTGTCCAACTAATTCGCGGGCGATCGCCACCGCAGCAGATAATAAGTCTGGATGGTTTTCTAATTTCCCCGGATCGTCCGTGCGAGCATCTAATTCATCGAGAATCGACGATAGTAAAACGCGTGCGTAGCTACCATAGGCGACACCGTGGACGTGGGTGCGAGTAGTTGGGGGTAAAAGTTGACGTTCCCGGAGTTTGGGGACGGTGTAATGGTTGGTACCGCCAGCTAATTGCACGTAGCCAGGAAGATTTGCACTGAGGACTTTTTCGCCTAATTTAATTGCCGCATGTGTCGTCCCCGCACCGATATCGCCACTCATCGGTCTCCCATCGGTTTGCCACAGGAGTGTGAAGGGTAATGGGTCGGGATAATAAGTTGCGGCAATGGTAGCGTGAATCGATCGCAGGTAGGCGATTAATTCGCTACTATCGGGACAACTAATCGCTAGCAATTTGAGCTGATGGGCGACAGGTGCGAGGATGCTCCACAACCGCCGAAAGTCTTCTAAATGTCCGGTTTGGGTGTGAATTTCGATCGCGTCGATTTCTCCAGCGGCCAGGGCGGGGAAGATACTACTGGGCGTGGCTGCTCGATCGCGCGTGGTAATTAAACCCACCGGGCAAATCGGCAAACATCGCCCGCAGCCATAACAACGGCTGTCGATGACTCCTTGAGGGTCAATCGCATCCGCAGGGCAAATTCGCTCGCACGGACGCGAACAATCAGCCGGACATTGAGTGGGGTCGAATTCTGCTTTGCGAAAATGGGGGTCGATACCATCATTTAAACTCACCATCAACCAGGGGCGATCCGACGATCGATCGGTTTGGGCTAATTTGTTAGCAACTTTAATGCCGTCTATTGCCGCACTAATTACCGCTAAATCGGCAGCAACATCGATACAATCAGCTCCTGCTAACGTATAGGCGATCGCCAGAGAGCGAATGGCTGGTAGATACCCAAAGCTAGCCCCACAGATGAGTTTGAACCATGTACCCTTAACTAACGAGTTGGCGGGTGAAGGATATTGCACTAGGACTGGGATGAATTTTCTCTGACACTATTACTAGTGGAAATATGTTACGTATGCTGAGTGAAAACATTCATGACCGTCACCTCTTTACCCTAAGTTTGTCAGCGTCCTGATGTTATAAATTATATCGAGATTTACAGGTGTGTGTCTAGAATCGCACCCGATGTTAATTTTCTGTAATACGGATCGACGGCATTATTTAGTAATCAGAGGACGCAACACCGCTGCCAAGAGTCCTGGATAAAGCCTGTCGAGATCGGCAGTTCGGAGCGTATTAATGTGCTGAGTTCCTTCTTTCCGCGTTAGCACCAACCCTGATTCTCGCAAGATTTTGAAATGGTGGGACATCGTAGATTTGGCAACGGCGCAATCTAGATCCGAACAAGTTAATTCCCCGATTTCGGCTAGTCGTTGGACGATCTGCAACCGTACCGGATCTCCCAGTGCGTAGAGTACGCCAACTAGGGAGATATCTTCGGATTGGGGGTGATAGAAGGGGCGCATGTTGGGTGGTGGCGGTTACAGATGTGCTGTCGATTTCTAACTGTATCGATCGCTACTTGCATTATCTCATATTGGTTGATATAGTTTAATAGTTCGAGAATATCGAATTATCGAAATTGCTACAGCAGACTAATCTCGCCCTTCATTATTACTTAGTTAGCTATGACATTTACCCATCTGTTTACACCGCTGAAACTTGGGGGATTAACCCTACCCAATCGGATGCTAATGGCACCATTAACCCGCTGTCGGGCAGACGAAAACCACGTACCGACGGCTCTGATGGCAGAACATTACAGTCAGCGGGCTAGTGCTGGATTAATTATTGCCGAGGCTACTGCTGCGATGGATGGTTGCTCGGCGTTTGGCGCAGAACCAGGGATTTATAATGACGCTCAAGTTGCTGGCTGGAAGCAAGTTACCGATGCGGTACATGCTAAAGGTGGTCAAATTGTGCTCCAAATCTGGCATGGTGGGCGGGCTTGTCATCCATTATTGAATGGTGGTAAGGTGCCTGTTGCGCCGAGTGCGATCGCGATTACTAATGATGAAATTCATACTCCAGATGGCAAGTTTCCCTACACGGTTCCCCGTGAATTAGCCGATGCAGAAATACCGATAATTATTGCTGGCTTTAAAGCGGCGGCGGTAAATGCGAAGGCGGCGGGATTCGATGGCGTGGAAATTCATGCAGCGAATGGTTATTTATTAGATGAATTTCTGCGGGATGGCTCGAACCAACGCGGGGGAGCTTATGGTGGTACTGTGGAAAATCGCGCTCGGTTGTTATTGGAAGTACTAGACGCGACGATTGCCGTTTGGGATAGTAATCGCGTCGGTGTCAGAATTTCACCGCTGAATAGTTTTAATAGTATGGTCGATAGCGATCCTGTGGCGACGTTTAGTTGGCTGGCGGGTAAGCTCAACGACTATCGTCTGGCTTATCTCCATGTGATGAGATCGGACTTCAAGGGCATTCAACAGGGCGATGTGATGACCCCAATCCGATCGATCTATCAAGGCGCGATCGTTGGTAATATGGGCTATGACGCGGAGGAATCAGAAGCGGCGATCTTTAGTGGTAAGCTCGATGCAGTTGCTTTTGGGGTGCCGTTCCTTGCCAATCCCGATCTGCCCACTCGGTTTGCCAAAAACGCCGAACTTAATGCTCCAGATCCGGCTAAGTTCTATTCTGCGGGGGCTGAGGGCTATACTGATTATCCTTATTTAGCAGCCTAAATCACTCAACTTTCATCCGATCGATCGTAGATCTGAATCCCCTAAGCCCCCTTAAAAAGGGGGTTTGGGGGATTCAGATCCCAAACGCAGCTATCAAACCACGCATACCTCCTCTAAGCAGTTTGTTGTAACTCCGCATATTGCCAGTACACGATCGATTCATCCTCGCGTTTCACCAGCAGCCCAAACCATTCTAATCGATCGAGATTTTCGTCAATCGCCTCCAATTTCTTCTGAGTATTTTTGCCTGTAAATTGGTTGGCAATCTGCACCACTGTCCATGCGCCGCTGCTGCTGCGTAACAGGTCGCGGATGGCGGCGAGTTGGTCTTTTGGTTGCGGGGGCCATTTTTGCTGTTCGACGGGGGTTGCTGCGGTTTCTGCTGGGTCGTCGATGCCTGCGAGGGTTGTCTGGGTGGCTTGCACCTGTTCGGGGGCTTGGTATTCGGGACGGAGCCAGCGGATGTGTCCGTTGCGTTCTTCGGCGGCGCGTTCGGCATTGAGGGCGACGAGGCGTTCGAGGATGGTTTCGGTAATTTCGGGGTGATGTTTACCCGCTAAGTCTTGCCAACCGTAGGCGGCAAATACGGCGGTGTCTAAGTCGTCGTGGATTTGTTTGAGGGTGGAGACGAGGGCGCGATTGTTGTATGCTCGATCGATATCGGTAAATGGTTCGCCAGCGCGGAGTTTTTCGAGCAGGTTGTACATTCCGGTGATGGTAATGTCGGGATGGGCGGCTTGAACTTGTTTGCGATGGCT
>NZ_JANPLS010000023.1:0-6150 GCF_031422475.1 Chamaesiphon sp. VAR_48_metabat_403 | reverse complement strand
TAACATCATCGGTGACGCATGGCACAACGTACTAAATTAGGAGATATTCTCAGACCTCTAAATGCTGAATATGGTAAAGTCGTTCCTGGTTGGGGTACTACTCCAGTAATGGGCGTATTTATGCTATTATTTGCAGTCTTTTTATTAATTATCCTTCAAATTTACAATAATTCTCTCGTCCTCGATAGTTTCTCTGTGGACTGGAGTGGCGGCGGACAATAAGATTTTTATAAATCTCGTTCGTGCGACGGTTTCCCGTTCGCTTGGCTTTGATTGGGGTAAGGGCATGGATAGTAGTGCAGCAAAATTTAAATATTTTGCAACGCAAAGCTTAACTTTACCCCATACCCGATCGCTAGCCAGTTAAAAGTAAGAAGTGTGGTTTTAGAACGTCAAAAACTAGATCGTCTTTTTAAAAGAGTTAAGTATTTTTAGATAAAGGGGTCTGACCCTGAGTGAAATTTCGAGATCTTGCAAGCATCAGCATCGCCGTGTCAGTAAAGCAATTGTCAGGAACAACATTATGAACTTTTTTGGAATTGGTTTACCGGAAACTATCGCGATCGCTGTTGTTGTATTATTGGTATTTGGCCCTAAAAAATTACCAGAAATCGGGAAGAGTTTGGGTAAAGCTCTTAAAGGCTTCCAGGAAGCCTCGAACGATTTTCAGTCTGAGTTTAAAAAAGAAGTAGACGCGATTGAAACTGCGGTTAAAACTCCCAGCCAAATCGAATCGACAGAAGCGGTAGACAGTAAATCCGAGCGAAATACTTAGTTCTATATAGATCGCCAAATTACGCGATTTAAAAGTTAATCTGGTTGAAAATCGGCACGAATTCAAAATAGTAAAATTGTGATAGGGAGTACGATCCTCACCACGCAAAATCCCAGTTCGCTCCTAGAGATCGAAAATATTGACGATCTCGGTCGTTTTACATGTATTGAATTGGATCGAATGGCAACTCTCGATTTAGAGATATTCGCCAATCTCGGTGGTGTCAAGTGGGCTGAGTCTCAACCGAGCGTTTATCGGCCGGATGAGGGGCTAGCAATCTTTAAAATAGCGACATCGGGACTAATTTATTTACAGCAATACTCGATCGAAGCACATAGCGAACATTGCGAAGATTTGAGTAAATTAGTAGAGTTCGTAAAGAGGCATGGCATCGATCGTATTTATGAATTGGCAACATTTTAAAGAATATAAAACAGAGCCAAGCAAAATGAACTTTGCTCGGCTTTGTTGTTACTAAATTAAAATTAATTAAACCTTAATTAAACTCGACGATAGACTAATTACCAATATGCCCAAAATAGTTATTATCTAAGATAGGATGGCGATGTCGATCGAGCGTCATGTAGCCTTTAGATTGAAACTGTGCCATCATTCGACTGACGGTCACTCGCGTCGTCCCGATCGCACTAGCTAACTGTTGGTGGGTAAACTTATAATTAATCCGCGTCCGATTATCTGGCAAAGACTCACCCAACTCATCTCTGAGTAACGATAATAAACCTCTCAATCGTTCGACCGTATGTCGGCGACCGTTGATAATTAATAATAATTCAGCCTGACGCATCCGCTTGGCTAATTGTGGCAGTAAAATTTGAGAAAGTCGCATCGAACTTTCAATTTCATCTAGCCGCAGCCAGCGCAAGTATACAGGAGATAAGGCAGTTGCCTGATAATCTAGTCGATCCGAACCTTGAGTTCCAAACCACGCGCCGCTAGCAGCCCAACCAAATAATACCTGTTCGCCATCTTCATAGTTGGCACTCAGTTGCACCAAGCCTTGGGTAACTTGCCACACGCCTTCTGGAAATAAGGGAATTTCATCGCCTTTGGTGTGAAAATACAGTCGCTTATTGAGGACTGACGGTTGTTGCTGCTGTTGGTGTGAGTAATCTAAGTCTGTACTTTGAACGATTGACAGCATAATTTTCGCTCCAAAATCTAAAACCAGACTACTCGGTGGAGGTAAAATTAAGGTAATGGGGAGATTAAGAGTAGTAAATAGTGGATAGTGGAGCGTGAATAGTGGATAGTAGGTATTATCAGAGCCGATAGAATCGATCGCACTTCTTCGTTAGCAACAACTACGACAGTAATCACCACTTATGCTTGTAGCAGATAAATCCACACAGATTCATTGGAAATTGATTATCGCACAACTGACAGCGGTAGTCGGTATCAAAGGTATCATTCAACGGCGAGAAGAGTTGATGACCTATGAATGCGATGGTTTGACTAGCTATCGCGAACGTCCCGCACTAGTTATTTTGCCTAAAACTACCGAGCAAGTTGCGGCGGCTGTAAAGATTTGCGATCGAAATAATGTTGCTTGGATTGCCAGAGGTGCGGGTACGGGTTTATCGGGTGGCGCGTTACCTGTCGAAAATTGCGTGCTGATAGTTACCGCCTTAATGAATCAGATCCTCAAGGTAGATTTAGAAAATCAACGTGTCGTCGTACAGCCAGGAGTAATTAATAACTGGGTAACTCAAGCCGTTAGTGGCGGCGGCTTTTATTATGCCCCAGATCCTTCGAGTCAAATTATCTGTTCGATCGGGGGTAATATTGCCGAAAATTCTGGCGGCGTACACTGTCTCAAGTATGGAGTCACTACCAACCACGTAATTGGATTGAAAGTAGTCATCCCCAGTGGTGAAATTGTCGATCTCGGTGGCGAAATTATCGAAATGCCAGGATACGACTTAACAGGTTTATTTGTCGGCTCCGAAGGTACCCTCGGCATCGCCACCGAAATTACCCTCAAAATCCTCAAAACTCCCGCATCGATTTGCGTACTGCTTGCCGATTTCGATAGCGTTGAAGCCGCAGGTAGCGCAGTCTCTGGCATTATCGGTGCAGGTATCATCCCCGCTGGCATCGAGATGATGGATAACTTTAGCATCAACGCCGTCGAAGATGTGGTTGCTACTAATTGCTACCCGCGCGATGCAGCGGCGATCTTACTGGTAGAAATCGACGGCTCCGCTGTCGAAGTCGCGACGAATCAAGCCTTAATTGCCGATATTTGCCGCCAGAATGGAGCCAGATCGATCGATGTAGCAACTGAGCCAGAACAGCGGTTGCGGCTGTGGAAGGGGCGGAAAGCGGCATTTGCAGCGATGGGCAAAATCAGCCCCGATTATTACGTGCAAGATGGTGTCATTCCCCGCACGCAGTTATCTTACGTGCTGCAAGAAATCGCCACACTGGGCGAGAAATATGGCTATTATGTCGCCAATGTTTTTCATGCTGGCGATGGTAATTTACACCCACTAATTCTGTACGATAATGCTGTAGATGGAGCGTTAGAGCAAGTGGAAGCTTTGGGTGGCGAAATTCTCAAACTGTGCGTTAAAGTCGGTGGGAGTATTTCTGGCGAACATGGCATCGGTGCCGATAAACGCTGCTATATGTCAGAGATGTTTACCGAAACAGATTTAGAGACAATGCAATGGGTACGTCATGTGTTCAATCCGAAAGAGTTAGCCAATCCAGGTAAAATTATCCCCACGCCGCGTACTTGTGGCGAATCTGCGAATACCGCTCATAAGTTTAGCTCGATAGAACTACTTTAAAGTAGATGCTTGTAGTGCTTCCAAATCTAGTTACTGGTGTTTTAGTGAATAGTGGATAGTGAAAAGCACCTTTAATTATTGAGAGCTAGACAGAACGAACTAAATCTACCTATTCAATAACTTACATATCGATCGTAAATAAATGCACGTACTTTCAATTCCCACTTGGGTGATTCATATTTCTAGCGTCATTGAGTGGATAACCGCAATTTGGTTGATTTGGCTCTATGCTGAAGCTAGTGGTAATTTAGCTTGGCGGAGTCTTTCGTTTGGGATGTTACCCGCACTCGTAAGTGCGATGTGTGCTTGTACGTGGCATTTTTTCGATAATTCGATCGCGCTAGAATGGCTGGTGACGCTTCAAGCTGGGATGACAGTCGTCGGCAATATCACCATGTGTCTGGCTGCTTGGCAAATTAGCAAACAATCGGTAGTAAATAGTTAAGATATGACACCTGCGCTAATTGAATCGGTATTTTCTAAAGAATCATTATTTGCATTATCATTATTTCCCTATTTAGGATTTTTATGGTTGATGACTAAAAAAGTTGCCACTCCTAAAATTGCGTTGATTGGGTTCTATTTAACGTTAGTATTTGTTGCCGTGACAATTCCGGTGGGGGCATACGCGCAACTTGTTTTACACAAATCTTTAGCAGACGTGGATATTTTGCATGGAGGCGCAGAATTTTTTCTGACTCTTTCTAATATCACGATCGCGATTGGTTTTAGTCAAGCGATTGCGGCTGCTAAAAGTTAAAATCATTCAGCTATGTCCGATCTAAGTTTAAGTAAGGGAAAATGTGCGATCGGATTGGGAAGTAATTTGGGCGATTCGCTAGCAATTTTTACTGGAGCAATAGATCGACTCAAAACACATCCACAGATCGAGCTAATTACTGTTTCTAGTTGGTACATTACCGCTCCAGTCGGACCACCTCAGCCAAATTATTTAAATGGTTGTGCGACACTTGAGACTAGTCTGACACCATTAGATTTATTGAATATTTTACAGGCGATCGAATCTGAATTCGGACGAGTGCGGCAAGAAATATGGGGAGCGCGAACTCTCGATTTAGATTTGTTATTATATAACGGTCTAATTATCGATCTGCCTACCTTACAAATTCCCCATCCCCATATGTGCGAACGAGCATTCGTGCTAGTACCGCTAGCCGAAATTGCCCCGAATTGGATCGAACCAAAATCGGGCAATTCGATCGCCAACCTCTGCAACAAGTTAGAATGTTCAGGAGTTAAATTACTTGAATTTGAAACCCAAAGCCTAAAACCTAAAGCCTAAATCCTAATACCTAAAAAACTATGCCACTCGGAAATGAGCCTGCTAAACTTCTACAACACAAGCTGCATTATCAGGGACGCAAATTTAATTTTACAGTCGATCGGATCGAGTTACCTAATGGTGTAGCTGGAGAGTGGGAATGCATTCACCATCCGGGTGGAGCGATGGCGGTACCGATTACGCCAGAGGGGAAGTTAGTATTAGTCAAACAGTATCGGTTTGCTACCCAAGGTCGAATTTTAGAGTTTCCCGCCGGGACTTTAGAGATAGGCGAAAGTCCAGCAACAACCATCGGACGAGAGATTGAAGAAGAAACCGGATATCGGGCTGGTAAATGGCAAAACTTAGGTGAATTTTTTCTTGCGCCTGGTTATTCTGATGAAATTATCTATGCTTTCTTGGCACAAGATTTAGAAAAATTAGCCGTTCGACCTCCAGGTGATGATGATGAAGATATTGAAGTCTTATTAATGACTCGATCGGAATTTGAAACAGCTATTCATGCAGGCGAACCGATCGATGCTAAATCGATTGCTGCTTATTTTCTTGCGTGCAAATATCTCGGATAGTGAATCGCGATCGACTATCCGAACATTCGGCTGAAACAAGGATCGCCACTCAAGTTAAGATTACTTGAGTACGCCATGCTGAGAGAGGATTTGCTCGACCTTGGCTTCTTCAATTTTAGAGGTTAATTTTGTCGATTCATGTAAGTCTCTTTGAGTTTTTGACAAGGTAAAAGTCGAAGCTACCGAAAAGCCCAATCCCATACCGAGGAACCCTCTAACCCAGATATCTCCAGGCATACAAATAATGCCAGTAGTGGTCATTCCGACCGAGAGAATAAAGGAAGCCCAAGTTTGAAAAATCCACGCATTACTATCTTTTTGAGTGCCGATCTGTTGCATAATATTTACTACCTAATTTTAAAGATTGCGGACTGACTTGTTTGTGTCAATGTGTCAATCTTAAACCGCATAGAAATCGATCGAGTTCTAGAGTGGACAGTTTTTCAACTGGCTATAAACGATCGCGATCGTAAATTTGCTAGAGCGGTAGCAGCAATGAGAGCTTTCGCGATCGATCTTTGTGGTTTACCATAAAGATTGACTCTCCCTACCGACCGATCCATGACCAATCCCCAGTCTCAGCCTACCCCCCAGATTGCCCCCAGACAGGCTCAATTAGTACCGCCCGATGGTTGGATGGAAATTGGTGCGATCGTCGGCGCACAGGGCATTAAAGGGGAAGTAAAGGTT
>NZ_JANPLS010000022.1:0-12240 GCF_031422475.1 Chamaesiphon sp. VAR_48_metabat_403 | reverse complement strand
GATCGAGACATTGCCAGATCGCCCGATTTGCCGCAGTCCCAGCTTCATCCATCGCACACATATGATAAGCATCATTTGTCAAGCCAAATCCTAAGATTTCTCCATAAATTTTGACACCCCGCGCGCGTGCTAATGCTGCTGTCTCTAATATAAATACCGCCCCTGCTTCGCCTAGAACCAAACCTTCCCGCCGCAGATCGAAGGGATAACAGCCAGTAGTCGCGAGGGCACCCATTTGCGTAAAACCCGCGATCGTGAGCGGTGTAATCGGTGCTTCGATCGCTCCCGCGATCGTCCGCTCGCAGGCTCCAGAACGAATTAAATTCACTGCTTGCGCGATCGACCACATTCCCGTCACACAAGCCGCCATCGGAGCTAACAGAGCCGATCTAGAGCCGATATATCTGGCTGTAGCGATTGCGGGACTTTGGGGTAAGGTATCTAACCAATCGCTCAAATTTCGTTGGTTGGCTGGAGTGGCGGCTAGGCGTTCCCATTGCGACTGACAACTGCGGCTCGAACCGATCGCGACACCACAATCGGGTAATGGTAAGCTCAACCCAGCATCTTTCACGGCTGCGGCGACAACGGTACGAGTCAGATCGAGAATCTGTTGCGGCTGTTTGTCGATTAAAGCTAGCGGAAGTGGGGGTAAATCGGCAAAAGGTTGATGGAATTTAATCGCCGTTCGACATTCCATTAAGCCATGCCAAGTCTGCTCTAAATCGCCAAATGCAGATCTCAATCCAATCCCCGTCACCACAATTTGCATTCTTCTTCGTACGAGGAATCTCGTTAACACGCTCCTGACTATCCAAAAACATCAGGTAGGGGCAATTCATGTGCTCCTACCTGAATATTTTAAACAATTAAGAATTAATTAGAGCAGTTCTACTGTTATAAAGTGCAGTTTTTCCAAACTCTAAACTCCCATCTCCGTTGGAGTAGCCGCCCTGAATGGGCTACTCCGAACCCCATTACTTCTTCAGATTTTCAATCCCTTGAGTTACCTTCGCCGAGGTAATTTTATCGCCTTGTTGAATGGTATCGATAATTTCTAAACCCTTAGTGATTTTGCCAAAGACCGCATAGTTACCATCGAGGAAGGCGATATCTGCCAGGGTAAAATAAAACTGAGAAGATGCAGAGTCGGGAGATTGAGACCTTGCCATCGCGATCGTACCGCGTTTGTGTTGCAGTTCGGGGACATCGGTCATGGTTTTACTATAAACTGGTGCCGCTGCGCCTTTGGGCTTAATTTCGAGCGGAATGCGACGTTCGGTGCTAGAACCCGCCGGGATGAAACCGCCACTACCATTACCTTTGGGGTCGCCACCTTGAACTACAAACGGCTGTGGTTGGCGAACGACGCGATGGAAGCTCAAGCCATCATAAAATTTACGCTGGACTAAATCGGCAAAGTTACCCGCACTAATTGGTGCGTTGTTGCCATCTAACTCGATGGTAATTTGTTTGTTACCTTGAACGGTCATGACTACTGTAGCTTTACCATTGAGTCTGGGTAGTCCGGGAAACTGACTGGTAGTTGTATCTGGGGTACTAGTCGATGTTGGTGATGGACTAGTTGTGGGGGTAGCCGCTTGCTGTTTGGGACTATCGCAACCACCTAACATTAGGGCACCCACAAGCAAACTAACTACGATTACACGCTGAAATGGTTTTTGCATTTTTCGATTCGGGGAAGTAAATATTTACGGTCAGCTTAGTTTAAGTCGATCGCGGCTCATATTGTCTAGGACTGCGGAAAATCGATAGAGTTCCCCTCGTCCCGTCTTTGACAATGGTGTGGCTGTGCTCCCGTCCTACTTCTCTGTGCTAATTCATCGGATCTATTTCCAGATCGTATTTATCTAAAAGTCCAGCTATCCCCGATCGTGAAAACTTAGCTTTTTTGATGCGGTTTAATTCTGGATCGATTGAGTAATTAACAGAATTCCGAAAATCAGCTTTTTCTAAAATCGTATATTCAAAGATAGTCCCAGTCAGATCGCAATTATCAAAAATCGCCGAACTAAGATCGCATTCAGTAAAATTTACTTCATGAAGTTGCGAATTTTTAAATACTGTGTTCTTAAACTTCACGCGCTGATTCAGGGAGGACTCCCGATCGGCAAATGATGAATAATTGAGGATGCAAGTATCAAAACAAACTCCGAATCCAAATTTGTTACAGCCTCCAAAATTTAGACCCAGCATTTTACAATTCTCAAACTTAACGTCTTTCAACGATGTTCTATCGAGATTAACCAAGCTAAGATCGCAACCTGAAAACTCACACTCCAAGAATTTAAAGTCTGAAAGGTCAGATTCTGATAAGTTACAGTTCACAAATTTACAGTACTCATACTCGCCCTTACTTAATGGATTCTGAGTAAAATCTATTTTATCGAAAGTTTTTTCTTCTATAAATACCTGTTTCATCTTCTCAATCCTGCACTTTACAGCAATCTTAAATAATTTCCTCAATTACTAGTAATCTTGAATTGATGTTTTTCAACCGCAGAGGCACAGAGGTTGCAGAGATAGGAACGGAGAGAATAGTTTCTCGTTTAAGATTGCCGTATCATAGCTTATAAGTTACAAGTAATTTTTGGATGCCAACAGAGCTAACGCCAAACATGATTTTACAACTTCACTATTTTACTCAGGTAATTTATATCGATTGACAATTTTCTTCGCAAAATCTGGTACGTGTCGCTCTAGCTTTTCAGGATAATTGCGCTTGGTAAATAGATAATTACGGGTAAAGTGAGAATCGATCGAGAACCGCGCGTACTCCAATCCTTTCGGGCCGATTTTATCGATAACTACACCCATAATTTTCGCCACCCACATCGGTAATGTCACCGCTTTATCGTAGGCGGGAATGCTTTGCTGAACGGCGGCTGTCCGATCGCCTTTAGACATCACAGCTTGAGTCTCAATGGCATTATTTACTAAATCTAACATCTGTTGACCGCGATCGTTTCTAACTACAATCCATTGCCAGCCAAAAGGTGCGCCCATATAACCGACGACTAAATCGGCAAGAGAGTTTACATAGTCGAAACAACTCAAACAAGACGGGGCGAATACATCTTTTAATTCTTTGGTATTTAAGCCAAAAAATGGCACTAATTCCGTCGAACCATCTTCATGCTTAAAGTGGACGTTAAAATCTTGCATGAACTCATAATAAACTACCGTCTCAGGCGATCGACTGGTGGTTTCTAAAAACTTCTGCAACCCCGCGCGGGTGACATTATCGGTACAGGGCGTACCGAGTACGTATAGTTGCTCTAAGCCTAATTCTTTCTCGACGGCGCGTAAGGCTTGAATCTGACAGCCAACCCCAATCACTAACAGCTTCTTCAATCCCGACTCGGCGATTTGTTCGAGGATGGATAAATTGGGCGACAGGGTGGGTTTATTCACCTTAGCCGCGAGAATTTCCGCTCTAGTCCGCGCGATTATCGGCATGGGTGTGAACCGATCTTCAGGCGTATTTTGGACGCAGACAACGCCTTCTACCAGCCCCTGCTCTAACATTTCGATCGCGATCGTACTGACAATTCCCGTCCATTGTGCCCCAGGAATTGGCTCGATTTTCCGCGCCGCCATCATCTGCTGATGCACGCCAAAGTACAAGTCATCTTGTTTGTCTAAATCCCGACTGCGCCCGTGGGTTTGCGTTTCTAGAGCGGGAATCTGCTGATTGAGGAAAGCACAGGCGGTTTTGACGTAGTGAATATAGTGGGTATCGCACAACCCACATTCGCTACACAGCTCCTTTGCAGGTTTGATACTGTTGGGTTTTAGAGCTTTGGCTTTCCGATGTTTGGGCGCAGCAGTCATTGGGGACACTCGATCGATTATTTGGTTATTTTAGCCTAGTGGATAGTAGATGGTGGATGGTGGATGGTTAAGTTTCGATCGATCCCTAATCTATCGTCGTGGTAAAATCTCTAATTGCGCTTTCTAGATCTTCCGCATATCTCCTTGCTTTGGCAATTATCATCAAATCGTCTGTTGTAATTGCTCTAAAACTAATAACTTCAGTGTAATCTTCAACTGCTTCTTGTCGATCGCCAGATTTTAACCTTGTATTACCACGATGAAAATATGATAGTAGACATCCTGAGTTAGTAACATCTAATTCTTCTCTATCAAATTCATCTATATCGTCTAACTCAATAGATTTTGTATAATCTAAAATAGCTTCTGCATATCTACATAATTTTTCCTTTGCAGATGCCCGTTTGTGATATGCAGCAGAGTTTTTAGAGTTTGTAGAAATAACCCGATCGTAAATATCGATTTCTTACATCAATTGTAAGAATGCTTGCGAATCCACGATTTTATAAATCCTCAGATATTTAAACTGGATATTTTGACATGCTATGTATGTTATGCGTCTGCAAAATCTAAAATAGACTCTGCGGTACTCTGTGCCTTTTCCAAATGGGGAACGTGCCCGCAATTATCAATCCAGTCGAGCCGAGCATTCGGTAGAGTTTGCTGGAATTTCTGAGCTGCGTCGATACCCAAAATCCGATCGTGCTTGCCCCAAAGAATTAAAGTCTCTTGTGAAATTTCTAACAATCGATCTAGTAAATACCCATAACCACCACTACGCGTAAAGGTAATTAACGCCTCACTCCAATTCGGCATTTCTAGATGAAGAGCCGCACATAGTTGCGCTTCTGCAGTGGCAAAGGATCGATCGAAGTAAGCTTTTTCACTGACACTTTGACGGACTTTCGGACTTGAGAGAAACTTAGTGGCTAAATTACCTAATGGTTGAATTAAAAATTTACCCATTGCGGGCGGTTGTGTAAAACCAGCACTATCAATCAAGACTAATTTATGGACGGCTGCGGGATGATTGAGTGTAAATTCGATCGCAGCAGCTCCACCCATCGAGATACCGACTAAAATTATCGGCTGTTGAATTTTAGTCTGCCAAAATGCCTCTAAATGAGTACGAATACTCATCGGACTAAACGGACAATTTGGCAATCTTTCGGTAAATCCAAATCCTAACAGATCGATTGCCCAAACTTCTGTATGTTGTGAAATAATTGGGGTAATCCGGCGAAATTCAAAGATCGAACTATCGAATCCATGTAAAAAGACAATTGGGATCCCACCATTACCCTGACGGACATAACTAGTCGAAATCGGTTGGGTAATTAACAATGTAGCGATATCCGCACGCTGAATTTGACTGGCAAATTCGATCGATTCTGGCTCTGTTAATTTGGTGACGCTGGCGGGTAAAAAATTAGGAAACATTTGTGGCTAAAAGTTTTATCGATCGAATAATTAAATTATTAGACATGTTTTAAGCTTCAGCTCGATCGAATAATTTGATGAGTTTGTCGATAATTTCGAGATTATCGGTTTTGAGTCCAATTTCGCGTTCGCTAGATTTGGTATCGGAAGTTAGGTAATTATGACTGCCTAGCATCGCAAATTGACGATTGCAAACTAAGAATTTTTCATGAGTGCCCAAAACTTTAAGTTGTAATAATCGATCGTATTCAATTTGCAGTTCGGACAAATCTGAAAGTGCATTATAGTGCCAATCATTTGATTTTAATAGTTCTGCTTGCGATAGGTATGCTCGATTATTATCGACATCTTTTAAATGTCCCCAGCCAATCTCGATCGATACGCCGCGCTTTAAAGCTGCTCTCATCAACTCGATGACATCTGAATTAATTGCATATTTAGTCAACCAAGGACATACTAAAATTAGTCGCGATTGTGACTGTTGTATAGCATCTAGAAATACTTGACGACTCTGGCTTCTACCATAGATTAAATTGTATGTGTAATCGGCTGGTAAAAATTGCTTAATTACTGTAAACTGCGATTCGATTTCTTGCTGGATTAGTTTGTGAATACATTCGTCCGAAGCAATGATTTCGATGAGTTCGGATCGATCTAAATCGAGTCGATCGATCTGATTTTTCAATCGTAAGCTATAATCGTGCAAGTCTCCGAGGCTAATATCTAAGTCTTCAATTTGCTGGAGTGTATTGGCGGATATATTATTAGCAGCTAACTGCTGAATTGTTAATTTAGTATCGGCGATTATTGTATGGATATTATCTCGATCTAGTTCCAATTCAGTTAATTTCAAGAACTGGTCTGTTTTGGTATTAGAAAACTCTAATTCAAGAACCTGAACTTTATTATCGATCTCGGTAACAAAGCTACCAATTTTCGCGATCGTTGCCAGTTCAGATCGATCTGTAAAGGCTTGCTCTAACTCTAGAAACCGCCAGCCGATTTGTTTAATGGCAGCTTCAGATACTTTTGAACTTTCTTCTAAAAGCTGAATTTTCATCTTCATTTGTTCGATCGATTCATCGATCGAATTCCTCGCAAAATCTAATTCTAAAAAATTCAAGCTATGTTCTAGCAGATCCGATTGCCGATCGTTATCGATCGCAGTCAGCGATCGAACATTATGGCTAATTTCTCCAAATTCTCGATCTGCGATCGTTAAATTACGGGCGGTTTGGCGATTGGTAAATTCCTGCTCAAAATTAGAAAAATTTAAGCTGAGTTGTTTGAGCGAATCTTTAGTTAAATCTATTTCAGTTAAAAATAGATCGTTATCTCTGTTCTTTATCTCCAAAAGTACTGTCTCTAGCCGCTTTAACTCTTGTCGATCGGTATTGACACTTGCTACTAATTTATAAAATTCAACCGTAGTCGGAGCCGCATGTAAAACAATCGATTGTTGTTCTAAATTGGCAAGGCGACGTTCGGCTTTTGCTAATTCTTTTTGACGATTTGCTAAACTTAATGAAAGGGAAAGTGTTATGGGCGCAGCAATGTAAGCTACTTGTTGAGTAAAAATCGCCGCAGCAGTTCCTAATACGGATAATCCGATCGCCGCAGATTCTATGTCATTAATATATTGTTTAATATTCACGATCCAACACTTTTCCAGTTTAAGCTAGCAAGATGATGTATTTATATCCTCTGGTGTCGATCGTAAATCGGGATAAAAATTAGAAATTACCTAAATTTCCAATTGCTACAGTCGATCGTAGCTCAAATACCAATCGTGAGTCTGTTATTTCCCCTATTCCCTATCCCACTAGAGATGTTATCACCGATCGGAGATGTGGCTGGCGGTTTAAAAATGTCTGTCAATGCTTGCGATAGTGTTTCTGCCATCACAATGCGATTTTCATAAGCCACAATCACCCGAATTAGCGTGGGTAGCTCGTTTTGAGTGGCTTCGAGATAGAGCGGTTCGACGTATAATAGGGACTGCTCGATCGGGACTATTAGTAAATTTCCCTGAATTACGCGCGAACCCTGACGATTCCAGAGTGAGATTTGGCTCGATATTGTTGGATCTTGATTGATACGCGCTTCGATTTGTTCGGGGCCAAAGATTTGGCGTTGTTTAGGAAAGGTGTAAACTAATAATTTGCCATAATTATCGCCATCAGAGCGAGCCGCCAGCCAAGCTACTAAATTTGTCCGCTGTTGGGGAGTATAGGGGAGCAACAGGGTAAATTCGGGGACGGGGATAGTAGGTAAGCTGGTAATTAAATAATAGGGTTCTACCAGGCGCGGCTTGTCGCCATAGACTTCGGTAGGAATTTGCCATCGATCTTCGCGAGTGTAAAATACCTGCGGATCGGTCATATGATAGGTCATCAACCGTTCTGATTGAATCTTGAAAAAGTCTTGGGGATAACGCATGTGGCGACGCAAAGTTACAGGCATCGCACTGAGGGGTTTGAATAAATCGGGAAATATTTTCGCCCAGGTGGTCACGATCGGATCGCTCGGATCGGTGGCATAAAAGCTCGTAGAGCCATGATAAGCATCGATAACCACTTTTACTGAGTTACGGATATAATTGATGCCTTCCTTGCCAATATCGGAGTAAGGATAGCGATCGCTGGTAGTATAGGCATCGACGATCCAGTACAGATAACTGGGATCTTTGGCATCTGTGGGGTTTCCTTTTGCATCTGCCGCAACTAGATACGGATCTCGATCGTACCGGAGGAAGGGGGCGATCGCGCGAATGCGGCGATCGATATTGCGGCGCATTAATAATTTAGTTTCTGGTAAAAACTCTGGAGTAAGCACCATCCGCCAGTCGTTTAAATATGTGGCAAAGAGCAGCTTGCGTCCCCACGAGCCGATGTTAATTCCGCCCCGCCCATCATAAACGTTGTAGACATTATCATTACCGCTGGGATAATCTAATTCTTTGACTTTGGTACCCGTCATAACGTAGTTGTTGCTACTCTCGCCATAATAAATACGCGGTTTCCCAATCGGAATGCTCGCCCTCGCGATAGCTGTTGTCGTCAGGGAATCTGCTTTATTGGTACCGATATCTTTGACTAAATATTCGGGTAATCCTCCTGGAGCCACCCGATTGACTGGGCTGATGGTAAATCCATAGCCGTGGGTATAAATTAGATGTTGATTTACCCAGGTTTGAGCTTGAGCGGGGACGGCGGTATAGTCGAGTTCCCGCGCTGCAATCAGCACTTGCTGTTGCTCGGCTGGTGCTAAAGCCCCCCCTGCTTGGTACGCTTCCTTGCGCGGGGAACCCGCGCGGAGCGCATCCGCTTTATAAGGGGGGGTTGGGGGGGTAACACCAACATTGAGGGAGACAGCTTTTGGTGTTGTAGCGGAGATTTTTAGCCCAACCCAGCCCTCCCCATGGAAAGGGGAGGGGGTAAGAGAGAGTGACAGCGGCGTAGTGGAGGGTAAAGCTTTTGCTTCACTGGTGAGAGTATATCGATCGATATCGGCATCTAAAAAGCGATAATAAAGTCGGATTTGTTGGAGTTGACGATTGGTAGCCAGCAGTGGTTGTTTATCCCAGAGCCGAATATTCCGAATAATGCGATCGTTTGCCTTAATTTTCTGCTCGGTGAGATTTGCCTGCGGATTAAAAGTATTGACTGTAATATTATCTAGCCCGAACGCTTGACGAGTCAACGCGATCGTGCGTTTGATATAGGGTGTTTCGCGGACTAATTCATTGGGCTGAACGATTAACGTTTGGACGATCGCGGGTAAAATTCTGGTAGTACCGATCGTCATGACTAGATACAAAATCGCTGCCAATCGGAGGAATCGCCGCTCAGCTTTGACTGGCACATAGAAATAGATCGATCGCCAGCCTAAATACATCGCGATCGCCAATGATAAAATACATAATGCGCCATCGGCGGGTAGCAACACATTAATATCGGTATAACTTGCGCCAAATGATACGCCGCGCGGGGAATACAACAACTCTTGACAACTCAGCAGATAGCTAAAACTTACTACCAGCATCAACCCACCACCCAAGCCAGCCAGATGGCGTTGTTGGGCGTGCGAAAATCCCCAAAATTTACCCTGACTGAGACTATCGCCAGCCAATAAATACGTCAACAGCACGGCAATAAATCCATACAGACACATTCCCATCAACCAAAATTCCAGCAGATCTGCCACTGGCAAACCGAAGATATACGCGCTAATATCGCGATCGAATACCGGATCTCGATGTCCGAAACTTGTTGCTTGAAACCACGGTAACACCCGCATCCATTGTTGCGAAATCGCCCCGGCGATAGCAATACTCAAGCTTAACCCGATCGATCGCAGTAAAAAACGCGGATAAATCTGAATCGCGATCGTCAGTATCCCAACCCCTACTGCGATCCAGCCCTGTCGGTAAAATTTTTTGCCCAGTTGCCAGATCGGATCTAGATGCAATAGGCGCAGCGCGGGTGGGCTGATATCGGGTAAATTAGGATCGATGCCCCACTGACTCCTCACCGCCTGGAGATAATGAGTCAAAATTATCCCGACAAGCAAGCCCAAACTTAACGTCAGTGGCAGCAACCACTGGAGCTGTAAGACGGGTAAACCGCGCTGAGGGTTTAAATCGATGCCGATCGGATTTTGAGGTGATTGCTGACGATCGATCTCGATCCGATCGGGCGATGCAAGTCGTTGTGCTAGAGCAAGATTGCCTAACAAATAAGCAGCCGTGATGATAAATACCCCCATCCCCAATAATCCCTGACTGCTCAGGCGGAGCAAATACATCGGTAAATAGCCGACTTCTGCAAACCACAATATTTCGGCACCTAAATGCGCGATAATCTCGATCGTCAGCCACAATCCGAACAACACGATCGGGATTAATAAGTATTGATTTCGAGCGGGTTTTAACGACTGAGATTTCACGATCTGTGGGCTAACCAACTAAATTTATTAATATCGATCGCGATTTTATCGCTTTAATCTTGGCGATTGGTGACGATACAATGCGGATTACAGCAGTTTTATTTTTAAAAACCAGCATGAGATCCGGTCTCGATTTTCGTAATGAGAATTACTCTTGCCAATTGAAACACATATCCGACTTATTTTAGAAGCCAGATATGTAGATCCACTTTACACGGACAGATCTTATGTTTTTAGCAACAACAGTATCGATCGACTGCAATGCTGACTCTTAAAACCTAAAGCCTAAAGCTTAAAGCCTGTTAAAAGTCAATTTGTCAATCCATGTTCTAAGGCATAACGCACCAGCTCGGTACGACTGTTGGTTCCTGTTTTACCAAACAACCGACTGACATATTTTTCGACATTGCGGACGCTAGTTTCGAGTTGTTTGGCAATTTCTTTATTCATCAATCCCGCCGCCACTAAATCTAAGACACTTTGTTCGCGCGGTGTCAGATCGATCCGAATTGGCGGCGGGGTTTTCACGATGCCACTCGTGGGATTAAGCATTCCCCGCAGCTCGGCGGCGATTTGTTTGGCAATGCCTTCCATTTCCGGATTTTGGGAAGCGGTTACGGCTACAGTCCTACGTTCTAGCAGATTTTTGACGATCGCGATTAGCTCGTCTGGATCGAAAGGTTTGGATAAATAAGCATCGCACCCAGCCTGGTAGCCAGAAATGCGATCGGCTTTCATGCCTCTAGCAGTTAAGAAAATTACAGGTGTTGCCTTAAACCTGTCGTCATCTCGCATCTGTTTGAGAAACTGATAGCCATCTACCTGCGGCATCATGATATCAGAAATCACTAAATCGGGTAACTGTTGTTGCAGCAACTCCCAGGCATCCTTAGCACTACTCGCTACTTGGACTGTATAGCCACTATCTTCGAGATACGCTTGGACTGCTTCTCGCAATCCTGGTTCGTCATCTACTAATAAAAGTTTACCTGCCATCGTATTGCTTTCCTTTACCGTTGCAGCCTACACTTCCCACTTTAACAAAACTTGTCCGGTTTACGCGCGATCGTCTCGCGGGGAGGAGCTATTAAACTGCACCGAAAAGGGGTGTAAGTACTTTGGCGGATTGCATTTGGGGGGTATTTGCTATGATGGCAAATAAGTCAATCCAACTTAAATATTGATGCTCCTTACAAATCCGCCGATTCCAACATCATTAATTATCACAATCTGGAGCTTACGCTCTGTACCCATTAGTATGCTGATATTAATGTTTGTGTTTAATAGCGGTAGCATCAACATTCCTCGGACTAACTTACATTTCTGGTTCGATGCGATCGCAATTCTGGGCGTGGTGGGGATTATCTCATATTGGAATTGGTTGAAACGCTTGCGGTGGAATGTCAGCTTTACAATTTATCTATATATTTTCCTAATTTTAATTCTTCGCAATCCTTATGAAATTTTAACAGCTTCATCGACAGGCACATTAGGCACGATCGACTGGCAATCTATCTTCAACAGTGTCTGGGTTGGCGGCTGGATTTTTGCGATCGGGATGTTATTAGAAGTACCGATTTTCTATCTGCGCGAGTGCAAAAGTTGGGCGTGGTGGACGGCTTTAGCGATTTCAATTTGCTATGTATCGAGTATTATTTTCTTCTTTTCTGGCACGTTAGGCATCTGGAGTTTGCTCGATTCCGGTCTTGAGCCGACGGATCCCCTCGTGGCTGCGGTCCAGGCCACCGAGGTTCAGCGCGCCAAGGAGGAGTTGATGCGCGCCGTCGATGCGCCGGACCAAGGCGACGAGCGGGCGCGACGTCTGCTCGATTACCGCAACTACCACCACTACGACCTCGAGATGGTCCCGGCCGACCGGCCTGACGCTCCGCCGATTTCGTTGGCTCGGAGCGGGCGCAATCTTTCGGGCGGAGAAAACCAAGCGCCGTTTTTCATCTCGATGCTCGCCGCGTTTCGTCGCGTATATGATCGCGGCGA
>NZ_JANPLS010000021.1:0-4696 GCF_031422475.1 Chamaesiphon sp. VAR_48_metabat_403 | reverse complement strand
TGCAACAGTCGTTGTTGAAAACAATCAATACTTTCCGCCAGATAGTCTCAACAAACAATATTTTACAGATAGCAACACTCATACTAGCTGTGGCTGGAAAGGAATGTGTAACTATTATAGTGTCGAAGTAGAAGGTCAAGTTAATCAAGATGCTGCTTGGTACTATCCCGAACCTAAAGATGCTGCTAAAAACATTACGGGCTATGTTGCTTTTTGGAAAGGTGTTAAAATTGCCTAGTCGAAAAGGTCGATCGAGAACAAACTTTCTCGATCTCTAGTTTTAAGCTAATCATATATTATGGCGATCGGAAAATGTTAAGCTTACCCGATCGTCAAATCAATTTAATTTAAGTCAAGATTACGCCAACGCATTAAAAATTAGTATGATAGATCTCCAAATCGTTGCGGAATTGCAAATTGTATTTGCCGATATCCCCGATGCACTTTTCAGCTTGGAAACTATCGCTGACTGCGAAGGCGATCTCGAAGATGCAGCCATGACTTTAGCAATTCGGGCCGGACAACAACCGGATATTACTAATAGTGAATGGTTGGATGGATTAGCCAAAAAATGTCGCGTTGCCATCTGTCGATCGGAATTTCGTAATGATATGGTAGATGGTAATTTTTTGCCGTTATTCGAGCATTTTGTGAATACAAAAGTTTGTCCTCAGTTATTAATTTTACCCGTGTTATTGTACGCTCACGAGTGTGGAGTCAACCGCTTTTGTCAACCGCTCGATCCGCTGTAGATTAGTTAATGTCTTGAAATAAAGACTCTTTATAACTGGGATCTATTTCCCAGTCATCATTTTCACCGCCGATGATTAATTGTTGAATTTCGACATATTCTCTACTTAATTGGTTGAGCGAGTTGATTAAAATATCGATCGCGATTGAGTCGCTAGTTCCTAAATCTAGCCAGCAGCGTCCCCAATTGCCTTCGTACTCAAAATCGCCCAGATTATGCATTAATGACATCATTGCGTTGTCGCTAGCATCGTTGTCATAGTCCATATAGCTCAAATCTAATCCCGTTTCTTGGACTTGGCTATTTTCGGCGTTAAATCCGCCTAATTTACCCAAGAAAAACCACGAAGAAAAAACTTCTTCAACTAGCTTTTTCTCTTGTTCGGATGGTACATTATTAAATTCCAACCAAAACCAAACATCAAACTGACTGAATTCACGAAATTGGACTTGCATAAGAGATGGGAGATGGGAGGAGATGGGAGAAATAGAGATGATAGTAAATGCCTATTATCTCTATTTTAAATATTCGCGTTTTTATATCTAAGAATCGCGATATTACTTAAATGTATCTAGTTAAATTAATCCGATATCTTTCCTTTTTAGTAATGGCAATTTCACCAATTTCTAGTCTTCCTTTACCGCGAATCGCAACTAGATCGCCAGCTTTAAGTGCATGAGCTGATTGACCGATCTCTTTCCAATTAACGCGGACATCGCCACTAGAAATTAGATCGACCATCTTACTACGAGACATACCAAATCCAGCAGATGCGATCGCATCCAATCGCAGCGAGGCTTCGGTGGTAATCAGTTCTTTTTTCTTGGGTTCGCGAATCTTTAATTCACTAAAATCAATGCGGCGAGTTTTGACAGGTACCGATCGAACTTGAGTTAAATTAGTTTCTAAAAACTCCACCAATTCTGGGGCGACGATCGCTTGGGCACCCTGTTCGCCTAGTACGATAATATCACCTGTTTTATCGCGAACGATGCCACAACCTAACATCGCACCTAAAAAATCGCGATGGGTAGGCGGATCGAAGAGAAAATTTCCCGCAATCTGAATGGCAGCT
The DNA here is from genome assembly GCF_031422475.1 of Chamaesiphon sp. VAR_48_metabat_403. Classification (NCBI taxonomy): domain Bacteria; kingdom Bacillati; phylum Cyanobacteriota; class Cyanophyceae; order Gomontiellales; family Chamaesiphonaceae; genus Chamaesiphon; species Chamaesiphon sp. VAR_48_metabat_403. The sequence continues at coordinate 2,870 of NZ_JANPLS010000021.1, read as the reverse complement.
AAAGGCACTTGACTGGGTTCAAATGGCAATTCGCTCCGACAGATACCCAACCTTTGTCTCTCGGCTTGGGGATAGCCGCCTGTGGCGATAATTTCGACATCGCTGAGGCGACCGAATACACCTTTGATTTCAGCGATTTCTGGTGGTGAAAGGAAGTCGGTTTCGACAACTTCCCAAGTTTTAATTGCTTGTTCGGCTAAATCGATCGCCCGTGCTACAGTTTCGCGATTTTCGACTCGTTTTAATAGTTCTTCTCTTGGGAGCATTTAGGATTAGTGGAAAGTTGAAAGTGCATTCTTGTGGTTTCCCCCAGTAGTGAGGAACCTGTTCGAGACAATTATTGTAAATAGCGGTTTCGACCGTGGTAAAGTATTCTAATTACACCTAGATCCTGGCTCCTAGTGCTCCGCTTCACATACTTCTCGACAGCGAAAAGTGCAGATCGTTACTGGTACATATCGATGTAGCTTTTAATATTTTCAAGATCGAATTTGCGGAGGATAGTGGTTGATTGTTGTAGCAGTAGTTGGGAACCCTCAACAACGATTAGATATTTACCTGCATTGAGACGATTGCGATAGGGGAGCGCGTCGCCACTACCAAAAGCAATTCCACCGCCACCACCGATAAATACACTACCCATTGCACCACCGATTGCGCCGAGCAAGCCGCCAATGAGCCGATCTCCGACTTCTCCCGCCCAGGCAAATGTGTGTAAGTTGGTCGAGAAGCTAAATCCCAGCCCAGCTAGAAAGCCAAAGGGAACCAGCCAACTTGCCATGAGCTTTGCCTGCTTTTGGGCAACTTCATTGGGATCGATCAACCCAAATTCATCGGCACTTTTATATCCGCGACCGAGAATGGTAATTTTATCTAACGGTAACCCCTGCTTTTCCAGCATGGTATATGCTGATTCTGCCTGGATACGATCGGACAGTACTGCGACTAAATAATTGTTATTCATCTTACATTATAGCTATTTGGATTGGAGCGGGGAGACGGGGAGACGAGGGGACTGGGAGACTGGGAGACTGGGGAATATTTTGCCTGTATGTACTTTACCCTTTACCCTTTCCCCCTTCTCCCCTAAAGCCTAAAGCCTAAAACCTAACACCTAAAGTATAGATTGTGAAATTGAACGAAAGGATAACCCCGCTGGGGGGCTAATCCAGTTAGAATGTGCTATTGCACTGACCTTTATCTTACCTAACCGATCGTGTCAAAAGTTCTTGTTTCCGATCCTATCGACCAGGCGGGGATTGATATCCTGCTGCAAGTCGCTCAAGTAGACGTTAAAATTGGCCTACCACCAGCAGAATTAGCACGGATTATCGGCGAGTACGATGCGATTATGATTCGATCGGAAACCCGCGTCACTCAAGAAATTATCGAAGCTGCTACCAATCTCAAAATTATTGGGCGCGCAGGTGTTGGGGTAGATAATGTCGATGTCCCCGCTGCTACCCGGAAAGGGATCGTGGTTGTTAACTCTCCAGAAGGTAACACGATCGCGGCAGCCGAACACGCCTTAGCGATGATGTTGTCGATGTCGCGCTACATTCCCGAAGCAAACCAGTCGATGAAAAGCGGACAGTGGAACCGCAAACAGTTCGTCGGGACTGAAGTTTACAAAAAAACCCTCGGTGTCGTGGGTTTAGGCAAAATTGGTTCTCATGTCGCCACAGTCGCCAAAGCGATGGGCATGAAATTACTCGCCTACGATCCGTTTATTTCGGCCGAGCGCGCCGAGGAACTGGGTTGTAGATTGGTCGATTTAGATGCAATTTTCCGCGAATCTGATTATATTACGCTCCACATTCCCAAAACGCCAGAAACGACCAATCTGATTAACGCCGAAACATTAGCGAAAATGAAACCCCAAGCGCGGATTATTAACTGCGCGCGCGGTGGCATTATCGACGAAGCAGCCCTAGCAACCGCTCTCCGCGATGGAACGATTGCCGGGGCGGCGATTGACGTATTTGCCACCGAACCATTAGGCGAATCCGAACTCCGCAGCCTGGGTAAAGAAATTGTCCTCACGCCCCACCTAGGAGCCTCTACCGCCGAAGCCCAAGTCAATGTCGCGCTCGATGTTGCCGAACAGATTCGGGATGTATTGCTGGGGCTGCCAGCGCGGTCTGCGGTGAACATTCCCGGACTCCACCCCGATGCCCTCGCCCAGCTCAAACCATATCTACAACTTGCCGAAACGATCGGGAATATGGTCAGTCAATTAGCTGGCGGACGGATTAACGATCTTCAAGTTGGCTTATATGGAGATTTGGCAGAACAACAAACCAAACCAATTGTTACCGCCGCACTCAAAGGCTTATTATCTCCCGCCTTGCGCGAACGGGTTAATTATGTCAATGCCGGGATTGAAGCCAAAGAGCGGGGCATTCATGTCTCCGAAACTCGCGATGCTTCGATTCGCGACTACGCCGCGACACTCAAGCTGATTGCTAAAGGTTCTTTGGGTCAACATTCAGTGACAGGCGCGCTGCTTGGCGATGCTGAAATGCGAATTACTAGCGTAGATGATTTCCCCGTTAACGTGGTACCGACTCAGAATATGCTCTTTACAGTCCATAAAGATGTACCGGGCATTATTGGCATTATCGGTTCGTTGTTGGGTAAATTTAATGTCAATATTGCCAGTATGCAAGTCGGACGTAAAATCGTGCGCGGCGATGCTGTCATGGTATTGAGTCTCGACGATCCGTTACCAGATGGAATTTTGGCAGAAATTAAACAAGTAAACGGAATTAGCGATGCTTATACCGTAACGTTAACCAGTTAAGCGATCGATAATAGTTACAGATTGAGAGATATCTCTCGATTTCAAGATCCATTATGTTACTGTGGTG
>NZ_JANPLS010000020.1:0-23530 GCF_031422475.1 Chamaesiphon sp. VAR_48_metabat_403 | reverse complement strand
CGCTTGCAACCATTTCCCGAAACTTGGCGAAATTAAATTTAAATCGAGATCGATTGTCTGTGGCTGCAATCGATCGAGCGCAATTGGGTACTCTAACTAATATCAATGGCTGCACTCAATCGCCGCACAGTAATTCTCATGCTAAACCGTGCCACTAACTGGCTAGAACATCATTGGGCAACTCCCGCTTACGCAGGGTGGTTATTAGCAATACTCACGATTTGCTTCTTTGGAGCGGCGACAAATACAATGGCTGGCTGGCTGTATGTATTGAGCGGTGTCGGCGTAGCTTTGCTCGGCGTGGGTGCTGTTTTACCTGCCCGCTCGATTAAATCGATTCAGATCGATCGCGAGGCAATCTTACCAGTTACCGCAGGTGCCGATCTCGAAATTGCCCTGATTATTCGCAATCCCACCCCCCAGATTCAAACCTTATTTCAAATTCGCGATCTGAGTAGCATTAATGGTGCAAAACCGCCGCAAACCACGATCGAAAGCGTTTTACCTCAAAATCAACATCGATGGGTATATCGACAGCCTACCGAACGGCGAGGAGTCTATCGGTGGGAAAAAGTTGCCCTGCGAAGTGGCGCACCGATTGGTCTATTTTGGTGTCAGCGATTTCGATCGGTACCCACGATCGTCTATGTTTATCCTCAAGTGCTGAACTTAGAACGATGTCCCCTCATCGATGGTGTCGGCGTGCAAGATCGACAGATCGATCGGCAGTTTTCCAATCGTCACCTCGAAGCCGCCAGTGAAGGCATTACCCGCTCTTTGCGTCCTTATCGTTATGGCGATCCGATGCGATCGATCCATTGGCGCACCAGCGCGCGCTACGGCGAATTTCAGGTGCGCGAACTCGAAATCGATCGCGGCGGGCAAGATGTGGTAATTTACCTCGATAGTAGTGCCAATTGGGAGTCAGCCGACTTCGAGCAGGCGGTAATTGCCGCTTGTACCCTGTATTTTTATGCCGACGCGCGCCTGAATGTTAAGCTCTGGACGGCAGGAACGGGGCTAATTTCTGGCGATCGACAGGTACTCGAAACCCTCGCTGCAGTCCAAACAAACGAACCATCATCCCCCATGCCTGCAAATGCGCTCGTGTGCCTCACCAACCAACCCCAACAGATCGCCACCCTTCCCCCAGGCAGTCGGTGGCTATTGTGGTCTCACAACCAATTTAAGCCCGCATCTGAAGCAGTCGGCATGACGATCGATCCCGATCGATCTTTGCAGCAGCAACTCAGTAGACTCGATACCAATAGCCGGGAATTATCCCCACTCCCGTCGCCATTAAAACAGCAAAATGAGTTGAATTAGGTTTTAGGTTTTAGGTTTTAGGTTTTAGGTTTTAGGTTTTAGGCTTTGGTACGTCCCCCCATCCCCCCGTCCCCCGTCCCCCGTCCCCCCGTCTCCCCACCCTTTTATCATGCGCCAACCTTCTGGGAGTAAAATTCTACTTACGAGTAAAGCCGATCGATTGCAACTGACAATCCCGGCACGATTTCGACCAGATCGAGTCGCAAGGCATCAACTCGGATTAGCTTTGGTTGTCAACCTGCTAGTGCTAGGATTAATCGCACTCACTATTTATATCTGGATGTTACTGGGGAGTTCCCGCACGGACGCAGGCGCAAAAGTGGGTTTGGGAGTGGCGTTGATGTTTGTATTGCCATCAACATTCTTTTTATTAAAAACTGGATTGCATTTAGCATTCGATCTGGCAGATAAATTTCTGTCCACAACACTAGTAACGATCGATCGCAAACAGCTTACTCTATCTCAGCATCTTTATGGACTCGATCGCGGTCGCCCCAAACACCTTAAAACAAACGAAATCAGTCAAATTATTATCGATCGATATCAGCACTCAGATCTCAAAACGCCTAAAATCAGCCTGATGATCGAATTGCGGCAGATCGATCCAGTCCGAATTCTCAGTACCGGACAAAACCTCACCGAACGCGAGTTAAAATGGATGGCACGAGAGGTGAGCAACTGGCTGGGTGTCAATCTCATCACCGACTCGATCGAGTTGGAGAGTTAAATGCTTGGCTGCTGGGTAAAATTGAGTTTTTAAAAACTTAACAGACGATTTTGACGATCGCCCAACTGTTTAGAGTTATAATTAGTTAAGACGTAAGAGTAACTAAACTACTCTACCTATCTGTTGATTTTGCTCTATGACTGAAGCTACTCTCACCGCAGATATTAGTATTATTAAATCTCAATTAGAAACAGAGATTGTTAAATACCAATCGGAAATTTATTTACGTCAAGCCAAAATTCATGCTCTAAATGTATTTGGTAATAACGACACCGTTCAAAACTGGCTAACAGCAAAGAACCCAGCATTAGATGGCGTTACGCCTGCTGAGTTATTAACTAGCGCGATCGGATTAGAGCGGGTCATCGATCTGGTGAATGCCATTAGACACGGTGTATACATGTGAGTAAAATCATCTGGCGAATTTGCGAAGCTACCTTTGCCGAGAGTGCGTTTAGTGGCGAAGGTGCAAGTATAGTAGGTGGGCGGTGGAATTCTAAAGGTAAACGGATGGTTTATACTGCCGCAAATCTATCTTTAGCTATTTTAGAAGTATTCGTTCATCTTAACGTACCAACTGTAGAAAGAGATTTTTTGTAGCTGTCAAAGCCGAAATTCCAGATAACATAGATGTCGAATATATAAATATCGACAGGTTGCCATCTAATTGGTATTTATCTAGTTCTAAATCTTCATTACAGGCTCTTGGCAATGAATGGATTGATTCAGGAAGAAGTTCAATCTTAGCCGTACCATCAGCAATTGTACCTCAAGAATTTAACTATCTTATCAATCCGCTTCATTCACAATTCGAGCGACTAATTATCGATCGTCCACAGCCTTTTAATTTCGACTCACGCATGTGGAAATAAACAGGATCGATGTCTATAACTCGCTCGATATCCGCTTTACCATAACCTACTTCTGTCTACGAAAATATTTCCATAAGTTAGGATATACATAGGGTAAATTGCAATATTATATATGACAGAGATCGTCACTAAGTTGGGTAACAGCCTGGGTGTGAGAATTCCTCAACCTGTAGCAAACGAGGTAGGGTTTACGGTTGGGACAGAGATAAATATTGAAGTTGTCAACAACACAATTGTAATCTCATCAGTCAAGAGAAAGTATCAACTGGAGGATTTACTGATTGGTGTTACACCTGAACTAATCGGTGGGGAATACGATTGGGGTCAACCTGCTGGTAAAGAAACATGGTAGTTACATCCGTGCCAAAGGTGATATCGTTAAGTTTTTAAAAACTCAACAGTCGGACATTTTGCTTGTATACTGAAGAATGGATTGGTTTAATCGATCCATAGATATGCAGCATTTTTTAGTTGAGTTAGCATGAGTCAAACAACAGAGGCACATTGTTCGCGAGATATAGCCTATTATTGTAATTGCTTTGCTACTCTCAACGTTAGCAAGACTAAAGAACGTGGAACGGCTAATCATCAGCCAATTTTGATTCTATCAGTACTAGAATTAATTACGCAGAAGTCGATCGTCGAAAATCGGATCTTCGTATCGACAGAGTTAATCGAGACATTTAAAAAATACTGGAGTGTTCTAGTCACTAGGTCTACTTATACGGATGCGCTACATTATCCATTCGTTCACCTGCAAAGCGGTGGATTTTGGCATGTAAAATTTAATGATGCTTATGAAGGAGAACGAATTAAGACAACTAATAAACTCAAAGAAAAAGTAGAGTATGCTTATTTAGATGACGAGCTATTCGATTTGCTCCAAGATTCTTCTACCAGACAAGTTTTAGTAGATAGTTTGGTGAATACATGGTTTGCAGATAGTAAATCAAACTTAGACAGTATTTCAGATATCGATCTAGAATTCGATCGAGTCGAACCTCTTCAGTTGCCAAACCTCGATTCTGAAATTAAAATTACTTTACGAAAATCGATTGTTAGGAATTCTTTCTTTAGAAAACTGGTCGTTCGTGAGTATGATTATCGATGTGCATTTTGTAAGTTGAGGATTATTAGAGATCCAAATCAAAATATTGTTGATGGTGCCCATATTAAACCATTCTCTGAATTCTTGGATAGTAAAATTGATAATGGGTTATCGCTATGTAAGAATCATCATTGGGAATTCGATCTAGGTTGGTTTAGTATAGATGATAACTATCGAATAATCGTTGCACAGGGTTTAGACGATGATTCGCCATATACGAGAGCAATGAAAGATTTCGATCGCGAACCGATTGCACTGCCTCATAACGAACGATATTTTCCAAGATTAGAATCATTGAAATGGCATCGAGAGAATAAATTCAAACCTTAGCTAATTAAAAGTAGATAATTATTGTGAACGATTTACAAACATCATTACCTTCGGCTCGAAGCTTAGAGCAATTAGTCGAACATATTCAAGAACTGACACGAGAGATTCAAGATCTATATTTGAGCGATAGTATTCCGTGGATTGTGGGAATTTCTTGGGGAAAAGATTCATCAACAATATTACAACTTATTTGGACTGCGATCGAAGATTTACCAGTCGAACAGCGTCACAAAAAAGTTTATGTGATGACCACCGATACATTAGTTGAGAATCCGATTGTTGCGGTTTGGGTCACTCACTCAATGAAAGTACTAAAAGCTGCGGCTCAAGAAAAGTCTATGCCTTTCGAGCCGCATCTACTTCACCCCGCAGTCAAAGATTCATTTTGGGCATGTTTGATGGGCAAAGGTTATCCAGCCCCACGACATGGTTTTCGATGGTGTACGGAGCGGATGAAAATTAAGCCTGTTAATCAATTTATTCGCGATATTCTGAGAGTATATGGCGAAACTATTATTGTTTTAGGTGTCCGTAAAAGTGAAAGTAATATTCGTGCCGCAGTTTTAAAAAAGAATGAAGTAGGCAGAGTTAGAGATAGACTCAGCCCTAATCCTAATTTAGCTAATTCTCTCATATATAGCCCGATCGAGGATTGGCGGACTGATGAGGTGTGGATGTACTTGATGCAGTTTAAAAATCCTTGGGGTGGGAATAATCAGGATCTGTTTACTTTATATCGCGGTGCGACTGCTGATAATGAATGTCCGCTAGTTGTCGATACATCTACGCCTAGTTGTGGAGATTCTCGGTTTGGTTGCTGGGTGTGTACGTTAGTGAGTAAAGACAAATCGATGGAGGCGATGATTCAGAATGATGAGGATAAAGAATGGTTGCAACCATTGTTAGATATTCGGAATGAATTAGATATTCATGACGATCGCGATAAGCGCGATTTTCGGCGGATTTATGGTAGAGTCGAACTATTCGAGCGCAAATCTAAAGAAGATAAAGAAATAACTGAAATAGTGCCGATTCCGGGGCCGTATACTAAGTTTTGGCGCGAACATTGGTTGCGGCGAGTATTAGCGGCACAGGCACAAATTCAGCAGACTGCACCGCCAGATATGCAAGATATTACCCTGATTACTGAGGAGGAATTGGGAGAAATCCGGCGGATTTGGCTGGAAGAGAAGCACGAATTCGATGATAGTTTACCTCGGATTTATGAGGAAGTGATGGGTAAGCCTTTTAAAGATACGCGGATTCAGGAAAAGAAACTATTAGGTGGGGATGAATGGTCGATTTTAGAAGAGATTTGTAGCGACGATGCCATGCATCTAGAATTGATGGCAAAATTGCTCGATACCGAACGCCAACATGCCACAAAATCGCGGCGGGGAGTTTTTGAAAACCTAGAGAAGTGTTTTGATAGTAGTTCTCGCTCTAAAGAGGAGGCGATTGCTATCGCGCATGAGAAGCGAGATTTGAAGGAGGCTGCAAGTCAGGGAAATGTGGAGAAGGTGAAGCAGTTAACCTGGGCGCAGATGAAGTTTAAGAATGATGAGGAAACCGATTTAAGTGAAAGTTAACTAGTTAACTATTCACTAATTCTAAGAAAATGCCTGAGAACTCAATGCTGTTCAGCTTAAACCCTAGAAATCCCCCCTAACCCCCCTTAAAAAGGGGGGAACTGGATCCGGAAGTCCCCCTTTTTAAGGGGGATTAGGGGGATTTAGATCTACGATGCACATCAAAAAACCTTTTCAGACATCTTCTAATAAGCGATCGAAATCGTTTCATCTACCATGATTTTCATACCTTCGCGGGCAACGATCGATCCGGGGAAAGCTTGGATCGATTGTAGCTCGATCGCGTCCATAAATTTATCGTCATGGATGGGATCGTGATGAAAAATAACTAACTTTTTCACGTTGGCAGCTTGGGCGATTTTAATGCCTTCTTGCCAAGTAGAATGTCCCCAGCCGATCTTACTAGTGCGGGGATGATAATATTCTTCGTCTGTATAAGTACAATCATAAATCAACACGTCGGCTCGATCGGCTAATGCTAAAATATGGCGATCGAGTCCAGTGCTAAAATGCTCGGTATCGGTAATATAAGCCGCCGTATAGTCTCGCCAGCTTACCCGATAACCCATCGCCCCACCGGGATGGTTTAACTCGCCAGTGGCAATGGTAACATCACCGATCTTAATGTTGTCGCCATAGTCGAGATTGTGAAACCGCAAGTTGGCTCCCATCACCTGTAATGGTACCGGAAAATTGGGCTGATTCATCTGATCGTGCAGGCGGTGTTCGATCGTCACGCCGTGCGGAATCACTCCGCCATAGATGTCAAATTCATTTCCTTCCATAAATGCGGGAGAAAAGAACGGAAATCCCTGAATGTGATCCCAATGGGAGTGCGAAAAAAATAAATGTCCGCTAACGGGAAGGTTGCCCAATAACGATTGTCCTAAGACGTGAATCCCCGTCCCCGCATCAAAAATTAGCCGATGACCGCCCACTAACATTTCCACGCAGGGCGTGTTGCCACCATACCGCACGGTAGCAGTTCCCGGACAGGCAATACTCCCCCGCACGCCCCAAAAATGAATTTTAAATAGATCTTCTAGTGTGGACATGGGTTAGCAGTGGAAATTGGAAAACGCAGGCGCAGAGAACACGCAGATTGGAACCCCACTTAACAGCTAGATTAAAACAGCCGTCAATTGTTCCAACTTAGAATTTTATGACGATAACATTAGTTATTATGCCCAAAACATCGGCAATGGAGACTAGAGTGTATAGGTAAAATCCTCGATTAATAATCCGGGTACCCAGCTCCCGCCGAGTTGACGATTGCTATAGGTATCGACATCGGGAATAAATTCGACGTTGGTTGTCAATGCCAGCAGATTATCGCCCCAACAACGGTACAGACTTTCATCAAAGCGTAAATTGGCGATCGGTGCAACGATCTCGCCCCCTTCGACCCAGAAACAGGCGTAGCGAGTCATGCCAGTGACGCGACCAGTCGGTCGATCGCTCCAATTGAGATAATGGAGATTGGATAAGTATAATCCCGTGTCTAATGTGGCTAAAATGCGATCGGGTGTTAACTCTCCCGTAGCGATTTCAGCAGAACGCAGCGATTCGCCACGATTGGCTCCGTTGGCTGGTTTCTGGTACTCTTTGGCGGTACGGGCATTGACTAGGGTATTTGCCAACCGACCGCGATCGATTAAAGTCAGATGAGCTGGGGCAATTTCGCCCAGTTCGTTAAATCTCGGTACCAACCCGCGCTGGAAATTTTCAGAAATTGTCAATTGCGGTGATAAGTATTGCTCCTCACGCTGTAATGCCCCAAAACAGCTCCGTCCTTGCTGTAAAGCTGCCTCGCTAATGCCCCCCCAAGACAACATGCTCAACAGGTCGGCAGTCGCCGCTGGAGCTAGGTAGGTGCGATATTTACCACGTTCGATCGTCTTGAGCGGTTGTTCCAGTCGGGCTAGTTGGGTTTTGGACTCGGCAATTTTAGCTTGATAAGCGGTATTATCCCAGTGACTGCCAGCGAGGGTGCCTTTGACAGCTTGCCCGGTACTGGTAAAGAGCGAATAATCTAGAGTATACGACTCGGTGGCAAACCAGTGTTTTTGACCGCTACTATCGGCGTAGCCCCGCAGTACGGTGCCAGCGGCATATAATCCGGTAAAATCGAGATTATTGACAACAGGTAATAAGCTGCCGACGACTTGGGCATCTGGTAATAGTGCGCCTGCATGGACTTCATGGCTGGTAGCATTACCTGTCGGGAGTACCAAATAAGGATCTACGGGCAATTGGGGGACTTCTGCCCGCAAGGCAGCTAGGGCGGCTAATGCTTGCGGCAGATCTAGTTCGGATTCGCCTGTAAAGGGAAATTCTACCGAGCTACTCCGCTGCTCGCAAATTAGTTTGAGTTGGAGACTACCATCGCGGACGATGCCTGTCTGGCGAACTTTGGCATGATTGAACCGGGTAAACTGACTGACTTCACCCCGCAATCGCAGTGTAAATTGTTCGTTAATGTGGAGCTTTTGAGTTAAAGCAACCAAGACTTCATCGAAACTAGCTTCTAATCGATCTATCATGGAAATTTGGATCGTAAAATGAGTGGCACACCGATCGACATTTTCTCAATTTAAGTACTAAGTCGGGTCATAGTTACTCCTAATTATATAAACATTATTTGCAATTGCTAGACAATAGAGATTTAGGTGCTAAATTAGTTATATCGAAACAGCAAGTGGCTGTCGATCGATATCTAGAGCTAGTTTAGATCTTAATCTAAAAGGAGAAAAATAAATTCTCATTTACTCGTTCGATCTTTGGTTGATACCAGCGACAATTGCAACACCAAGTACCAGCTTCAAAATCTCTACCATCTGTTAAGTTGGGAGCAATCCACTACTAGATTAGTGCAACTCCACATTTTACCAATTATAGCCGAGAGATTTATGCAAAGTTGTTTATAGAGTGTTGCTTTTGTCATGTAATAATTTTCGATCGCATTTTAGCGGCAATCGCCTGAGATTCTTGTTGGAGAAAGTCAAAGAAAGTACTTGCCAGAATCGATAGTTGCTTGTTGTCTGGATAAATAATATACCAATGTCGCTCGATCGGGAAGTGTTGAACGTCTAAGATTGTCAAGCCAGAGAGTGCGGCTTCTGGGGTAAAGGTATGCTGAGATAGTACCGAAATTCCCAACCCTACGCCAATTGCTTGTTTGATTGCTTCGTTACCGCCTAATTCCAATCGCACCTTCACCGAAACACCATGTTTGGTTAATAACTGTTCGACTGCATCCCGCGTTCCCGAACCGCGTTCGCGCATGATGAATGGTTCGTTTTGTAATTTAGAAATGGGAATATTTTTTTCCTGCGCTAGGGGATGATTTGTCGGCGCGATGACTACGAGTGGATTTTCGAGAAAGGGATGTAAAACGACATCCAATCGATCGGGTATTTTACTGATAATATATAAGTCGTCGAGATTCTCGCTGAGTCTTTCTAAAACTCGTTCGTGATTGGTAATTTCTAAGGTGACATCTACCCCCGGATACAATTGACAGAAAGGGGCAATTGCGCGCGGCATAAAATATTTAGTCGTAGTAATTGTCGCCAGTTTGAGTTTACCTTGCTTTAAACCCTGAAGATCGGTAATTTTCATCTCAAATCGAGACAGCTCATTAAAGATTTCTCGACAGGTAATTAATAATTCTTGTCCGGCATGAGTAAGATATAACTTTTTACCAATTTGCTCGAATAAAGGCACGCCAACATTCTGGGTGAGCTGCTTAATCTGCATCGACACGGTTGGTTGTGTTAGAGACAACTCCTCTGCTGCACGAGTAATACTAGTTAATCTGGCAACAGTTTCAAATACTTTGAGTTGATGGAGTGTTGATTGACGCATTTTATTCTGTTGACAGTTGATAATCGATTTGGGAGATCGCTAAAATCGATGGGAATCGTTCGGCAGCTTTGAAATTAATAATTAATTATCAAACATTGACTTGATAATCTAAACTATGCTCGTCGCCGGGTAATCCGCGAAAACCCCAATTATGGTTGGGAGTTTCAAAGATTGTAATTTCTAGATCGAGATTAGATATGCCTAACTCTTTATCGATTCGATCGAACAATAACCTAATTAGTTGTTTCTTCGCTGCGACAGTCCGACCTTCAAACATACTTAATTCAATAATTGTATAGCGATCGGTGCGCCCTGGTTCGGGGGGATAATAATAATCGCTCGGATCTAACGGAAAAAAGCGATGCGCGCGCTTGTGCGGGGGATATTGGAGCGCATCGACTACACAGCTATTAATTACATCCGAAAGTTGTGCTTTGACTGGATCGAGATGCGATCGCAATCCATAAATCTTAATTTGAGACATTGAGTGGATAGTGAATAGTAGATAGTACTTAATAAAATCCTAAATTGTAGGGTGTGTGATCCGGTAGGGTGACGCACCAATCTATCTGAGTAGTTGAGATAAAGAGAGAGAAAATTGAATAGAGATCGATTACATTCGCAATTTATCGAACATTAATAACTAGCACTTGTTCGATTTTCCCTGCCCCAGCGAACTGTTGGGTGACATTAGTATTTTTACCAGCAAAGTTGACCGAAATAGTATCTTCTAATCGTGGTGAAACTCCAGATATTTCTACTTCATAGCGTCCCGATTGCATCATCGGAGCCAAATTCAATTCTAATGAATTATTGGCGATAGTTTTTACCACTTTACCATTAATTTTAACTTGGATTCGCGCCATCCGGATCGGTACATCATTATTCGAGCCTTGAACTCGTAAAATATGCGGTTGACTCAAATCGGCTCGATCGATACTCACGGTGGTAGATTGAATTTGTCCGCCCTCTGCATTGGTGGTAATACTAACGCTACTCTGGTTGAGCGCAACTGCATTACCAGTCGAATTTGCAGCGACGATTATGGCTAAATGACCGATTAATAAAACGATTGACTGTAAAATTTTCATCAATTTTATAACCTCGATTAAGATATGATAAGCTGCAAAGCACAAAGTCCGATCGCTCTACGATTGTAGCAAAACTACTTCCTGTCGAGAAATATGATGAAGATCCGATCGTTAATCTAAAGCACTCGCCGCTGCTTCATCTAGATATAAGATTGCAGCGGGAGACTTTCGTAAAATCGAAGCCGGGCACGTCGGTGCGATTTCACCAGTTAACATGGTGTTAACGATACTGGCTTTGCGCTCTCCCATCGCCAGACAGCAAATCCGCCGCGCTTGACAAATTGTGGGGAGCGTCAGCGTGAGTGCGTATTGAGGAACTGATTCAATCCGATCGAAAAATCCGGTATTTACCTGCTGTTGCCGAGATTTATCTGCTAATTTTACCAGCTTGACTGGGTAGCGATCGTCAAAATCGGCAACTTCGGGATCGTTAAAGGCAATATGTCCCGTTTCGCCGACGCCTAAAAAGCACAGATCGATCGGCTGTGCTGATAATAACCCATAATATCGATCGCATTCGGCGATCGGTTCGGCGGTATCGCCTGCTAAATAATTAAATTTACGCACGGCTACTTTTTGCTCGACTGATTCGCGCATAAATAACCCAAAGCTGGCGGGATGCATCCCGCCAATCCCTAAATATTCATCCAAATGAAACAATGTCAGCCTCCCCCAGTCGATTTCGCCGAAGGTAGTTAAATCCTTGAGTAGTTTAATTTGAGATGCCCCAGAAGCCAAAATTGCCGCAGCAGTGGTTTGTCGCGCCATTACTTCACTCAGATAAGACTGGGTGGTTTGGACTAAATTGCTGACTAAATCTGCCTCGTCACGATAAACCTCAACCCGCAAAGCATCGACTTGGAAGGTACGTAGTGGCGTAGGCATAAGAGTTAGTTGACAGTGGCGAAAATTAGTTAGCTATTTGCAAATCGATCGTCGAGCAAATCCGCTATCGAACGATCTTAGCTTACAAGCGATCTCGATCGCGGTTAAATTTGCGGCAAATATTTAAGAGCCAGCACTTTTGTGATTTTTAGCTGGCAATTTGCGGGCAGGAAATATCGTACTGCATCGGTCGATCGAAGACAATACAGATATCTTCAAACGCCAAGTGCCAAAAGCAATCTTGAATTAAAGATTTGACAACTTGCCAAAGCTGTGGTTCTGTATGCGTGCAACCTAAAACATTCATACAAAAATCCAACATCGCCAAATCGGAAATCGCACTACCATGCATCTCGATCGTCTGTAAAATTGGTAGCGGAAACTTAGAGCCAAATTCAGTTTGCAGCACTGCTAGTAACGGATCTGTCACGGCTAATGATGTTGCTGTTGCATACATTTTTCCCTGCCGCCGCCAAAAATGCGTCCATAATATGGGCGAAAATTGGGCGCGAACTTGTTCGATAATTGGTGTAATTAGACTTGCTAAAGACAGCGGCGTGCGAGTGGTGGGAAATCCTAAATAGTCGATCGCCCGATCGGGAGTCGCAAAGAAAAACAGTGTCGGTTTGCGATATCCCGTCAGTGAATAAGCTCGATCTAATGTTTCGATCGCAATATCCCGATCGAGCGGATCTAGAGAAAAAGCGGCTTGTTGCCATCTCGATCGATAGCCTTGCAGGAGTGCATATTCTTCTGTTTTGATATCTGTAATCACGCCAATCGACCTATTGCTAATATTGACCGATCGATAGCTACAATTGCTAACAGCTATTTTACGCACGACTAGCCCCTAATTGTGGTGCTACTGCTAACCCTGCCAAAAATGCATCTTCCACTTTACGCCCACCACACCAATCGCCAGTACAAACTAGCGGTGCGGGCAGATCGATCGCTAAATATGCCTCACTCAGTGGTGATTTGGTGAAGGCATACCGCCACAGGTGGGGCGATTGCCACTGACACTCCCTGAACCATGGGAAAAATCGTTCGCTAGCCCGTTCTAACATGGCAATACTAGCTTTTGATGTATCTTCAGGATGGGGGTACTCAGCGGCGAAATTTGCCGTACTCTGGAGTACGAATGCAGGTGGGGCTGGTTGATGGCGTTTGCTACTATCTACGCCCAGCCAAGCCAAGATCGGATCGTCAATGCAAGTCACCGATTTCACCTGCGGATGAGTAGCTTCCCACTCGGCTAATCGATTAGGAGTATAGCCTGCGGCGACGGCGATCGACGGATAAAATTCGACCGATTTTAAGTCATTGAGAAATTCTACTGGCAAAATATCTGCCAGCGGCGCGAGTAAATCTACCGCCTGGGGTGCGGGAATAGCCAGAACTACTTTACGGGCAAGAATTTCAGTAGTTTCGGTACCTGCAAGTGTCAGCCGCCACAGGTTGCCATCGGGTTGAATCGCGATCGCGCGGTGGTTAAATCTAATATCTAGATCTGCGGCTAAATACTTGGCAATTTGATTCATCCCGCCAGGTGCGACATAACGCGGATAACGATCGATTTCAGGTAACATTTCGCCATTCGCACTGAAAGTATGAATGGTATCTGTCCAAGTTTCGACAATATTATCAGCAATCAGTCGATCGAATAATGCCCTAAATTCCTCACCTTTTGGAGAAACATAACACGTCCCACGATCGACACAGGTATCGAACATCCGCCGCGTCGTCAATCTCCCCCCGACTCCTCTGGATTTTTCAAAGATGGCGATATCTTTATACCCAGCAGCTTGCAGTTCGCGCGCGCACGTAATTCCCGCCATCCCCGCACCAACGATCGCAATTTCTAGAATATCAGTCATACCATTGTGGATTGTGGATTGTGGATTGCGGATTAGGAAAACCTGGCTAGATATATTGGGAAAAGGAAAAATGCTGTTATCCCTTTACCCTTTACCCTTTACCCTTTACCCTTTTCCCTTTACCCTTTACCCTTTACCCTTTACCCCCTAACCACACTAAAAAATGATAACTAGCAACTTAAATTACTTATTAACATTAGCTGCTTTAAGTTTACGTTTAAACGCGATCGCCGCGCTCCCAGCCATCAACGAACTCAACATGGTAATCGGTTCGGGAACAGCAGTCGGCGACACGGTATTAAAGGCTAACTCGCCAATCAATCGATGTCCCTCAGTCGTCGGATGAATCTCATCCCAAAACAAATTGGCATTCGGATTCGCACAAACGGTAGTAGCTGTTATACATTGAGTAGTAACATCGTTAAATCCAAAACTGCTCGGATTAGCCACAACTCGGTTAAACAAACCATTAACATCTAGTAAGTTCAAATTCACAGTCGGATTAGCTAACCTTAAATCAGCAATAGTCGCCGCCAAACCATCATTATGCGCTACGGTTAAATTACTCAAATTTGTTGCCGTAGGCCCTAGGTTGCGCGTACTGGGTAGCGCACCTAGATTAGAGAGATTAGGAATTAAAATATTCGTGGCTCCGCGTGAAATTAATACTCTAATTTCACCAGCCAAATTCGCGATCGTCTGGCCGGGATTTACGGGATTGGCTGGAGTTGGAAACAAATAGTCATTAGCTCCCCCCCAGATGACATAAAGTGCCGCAGGATCGCTAATGAGATTATCATTGACCTGTGTCTCGATGCCAACGAAGCTACTAGGAGATAGAGCTTGCCCAATATTAACCGTGCCAGTGCTAGCCCCACCGATCGCAAAATTCGTAGCGCGATTAGTAGTGGTAGGATTGCCATTAGCAGGAATCCCCAAGCTAGCTGCCAGGTATTCGACCCAGATCGGCCCATTAGAAAATCTGCCATCTCCATTTGTATAAGCTGGGAATTTGAATTCAGGAGGAAGAGTACTTGTAGCGTCGGCTGCTCGTCCGAGATCGGAAAGACTATCGCCATAGACAACTAATTGACGAAAGGTAGCGGCGATCGCTTTAATCGGAATTAGAGTAGAACTCAGAACTAAGCCACTAATAATTAAAAATCTTTTCATTTGGGTTGCTTAAAATAGGTAGATTGCTACTATGGCGATCGACGATAATACCAATATTCTGAGTCCTAACTACACATATTTGCGTGTGCGGACAGCGATTGTCTTTGCCAGCTAGTGTAGTTCTTAGTTCTGTGATTTAGTATTACGTACTGCCATTATAGATTAATAGTACCCATTCACAACTCGGATCTCGCATTTTCCCAAACGATCGTTACGGCTACATCCTCACCGTTGCCTATTTGGCTCGATTGATTCCAATCAATATCGCAAATACATCAAAGCTAGATTGCGATGGAGCTATCAATCTCTAAAAGGGTTTGATGTCGATCTAATCCCCGCAGAGACCGAAAAAAAAGAGAAGAGGCATAATTTCCTCTTCTCTTAGAATTAACTTATGGGTTATGTTATCCCGTAAGGATAATGCACCCCAAACCAATCTATGGTTTGTGAACGATGAAGCTCAATACTTGGCACTGTTTAATGTTGTCGAAACCAACAACCCGCACGTAGCAATGACCGTATTCGCTTCGGCAAGCACGTACTTCAGCTAAAATTTCGTTAGTAGTAGTAGCGTTAAACAAAGGCAACTTCCAGAGAGTCCAGAAATGCTGAGTAGGCTCGGATTCTTTACTGAATTCAACACCAGGAATATATCCTTGATCGAGCATATATTGAAGCTGCTTGACAATTTGAGCATCGCTCAAAGGAGGCAAGTAGGAAAAAGTCTCGAAGCGACGTTCAAATGATAAGGTCTGCATTTCTCTTGGCTTTACGGCTAAATATAGTTGAGATGTAGGGTGCGTCTTGACAACTTGCAGTTACTCAGGTTACTCGGACGAGGGTTCTAGATTGCTGTTTGGCTCGATAATGGATAGCTGCGAGAGCTTCTCTAGCTGTTGCTTGCGATGCTGACTATTTTTGTGCTTAATATCGTGAAGTACCATCTCTGGCAAATCGTCCATAATTTCTTCGACTAAATGCTCCCTCACCGCCATTACGCGGAAGGCTAACTCTTGGTGTTCTGCCAAGAGTGCGAGTAAATAGACTTCGCCATCTTGAACGATTTTCCGACCGGAGAAACTGCGAAACCACAGTGCCAACGGCGGATTTGTTTCAGTCAATTGAGCCAGAACGGTCTGCACTGCTTGATAAGTCAAGTAGCTAGAGATGACTTTGGTCGTAGCTTTGGCAACTTGTTTGCGATCCATTCCCGAAATTAATGAAGTGTGAATAGGGATTTGTTAACAAGTATTTATTACTACTTACTGTCTTGAAAAGGTGCTTTACTTGGGCTTCACCTTTGGACGGGGAACCCGTCCAAAGAGGTGAGACAAGACAGGGGAAACCCCTGTTTCCGCACTTTTCGCTATCCACTATCCACTATTCACTATCCACTAATTTTACAGAGTATCCATTGCTTCAAATTCGATCTCTTTCCAGAGTTCGAGTGCAACGATTACTTCTAGAGGTAGTCTAAAGAGTATCCATTGCTTCAAATTCAAATTTGATCTCTTTCCAGAGTTCGAGTGCAACGGCTAGTTCTGGAGACCATTTACCAGCTTCACGGAGGATATCGCCACCTTCGCGCATGAGGTTACGACCTTCGTTACGAGCTTGAATACAAGCTTCGAGTGCGACGCGGTTAGCCATTGCACCAGGAGCGTTACCCCATGGGTGACCAGCAGTACCACCACCGAACTGGAGGCAAGAATCGTCGCCGAAGATCTCGACTAGTGCGGGCATGTGCCATACGTGGATACCACCGGAAGCAACAGGCATAACACCGGGCATAGAAGCCCAATCTTGAGTGAAGAAAATACCACGCGAGCGATCTTCTTCGATGTAGTTTTCACGCATGAGGTCTACAAAACCCATGGTGATGCCTTTTTCGCCTTCGAGTTTACCTACAACGGTACCGGAGTGAAGGTGATCTCCACCGGACATCCGCAAGCATTTCGCCAGAACGCGGAAGTGGATACCATGATTTTTTTGACGATCGACAACTGCGTGCATTGCACGGTGAATGTGCAGTAACAGACCGTTCGCACGACAGAATTTAGCCAAGCTGGTGTTAGCAGTAAAACCAGCGGTAAAGAAGTCGTGCATGATGATGGGCGTGCCGATGTCTTTAGCAAACTGGGCGCGTTCCATCATTTCTTCGCAGGTAGGCGCAGTCACGTTGAGGTAGTGACCTTTAATTTCGCCAGTTTCTGCTTGAGCTTTTTCGATAGCTTCTTGAACGAACAAGAACCGATCGCGCCAACGCATAAAGGGTTGGGAGTTAATGTTTTCGTCGTCTTTGGTTAAGTCTAGACCGCCGCGCAGTACTTCATAAACTGCCCGACCGTAGTTTTTAGCAGACAGACCGAGTTTTGGTTTGATCGTACAACCCAATAACGGACGACCATATTTATTTAATTTATCGCGCTCTACGGTGATCCCGTGAGGCGGCCCTTGGAAGGTTTTGAGGTAAGCAACAGGAATACGTAAATCTTCTAAACGTAATGCACGTAGAGCTTTGAAACCAAATACGTTACCTACTAATGAGGTAAGCATGTTGGTGACGGAACCTTCTTCAAATAAATCTAAAGGATAGGCAATAAAGCAAAAATATTGATTGTCTTCACCTTGAACTGGTTCGATGTGATAACAACGACCTTTGTACCGATCGAGATCGGTCAGCAAGTCAGTCCAAACCGTCGTCCAGGTACCTGTGGAAGACTCAGCGGCTACAGCAGCACCAGCTTCTTCTGCGGGAACTCCAGGTTGGGGAGTCATCCGAAAAGCTGCGAGTAAGTCTGTATCTTTGGGAGTATAGTCTGGCGTGTAATAAGTTAGACGGTAGTCTTGTACTCCAGCCTTGTACCCAGTTTTTGCCTGAGTTTGAGTTTGCGCGTAAGCCATAAATTTCCTAACCTTCAGGAACCAGTTGACGTTTCTTGTTAAAAACAACTATATCAGCAAGTGTAATAGTTTTGGTTCCGATCTTTTGACGATCGTCATAAGACTATTTTATATGAGTACCATTGAGGGGGATCTATACAACCGTAACGGTTGTGGCACGCAAAAAAGGCAGCTAAACATCGAGTCTAACTGCCCGGGGGAGCGAATTGTAAAATATTATTTCTTGTTAACCTACCGCAATACTTTCAGCGTACTTCACGAGCATACTAACTACCCAGCTTTCTTGGGAGCGAGTATCATCATCATGTTACGTCCCTCTTTCTTGGGATATTGCTGAACTTCTGCAATATCTTTGAGATCTTCTGCCATCTTTTTGAGCACTTTTTCGGCGAGATCGCTATGTTGGATCTCCCGACCGCGAAAGGTAATAGTTGCTTTGACTTTATCGCCAGATTTGATAAATCGATTGGCTTGACTGACCCGTACTTGGTAGTCATGTTCCTCGATCGTGTAGCGCATTTTGACTTCTTTGAGTTCGGCAGTATGTTGCTTCTTCTTCGCTTCGCGAGCTTTCTTTTCTAGCTCGAATTTATACTTACCGTAGTCCATAATTCGGCACACGGGCGGGTCGGCTTTGTCGCTAACCAGGACTAAATCGAGTCCGTTTTCATCAGCCATCCCTTGCGCTTCTTGAGGCGTAAGAATGCCTAATTGTTCGCCATCGGTGCCGATTACGCGAATTTGAGGAAACCGGATGCGTTCGTTAATTTGAGGAAGATCGCGGGTGCGTCTTTTCTCGATGATGGGTGATTTAATAGGAATGGGAGTTTCTGGTGGGTAGGTGGTATGGTTATCCTCAGTTACAGCTAAGTGTAAAATCGGTCTAAACTAAAAAAATATTAGCTTTTTCAGTTTGATAACACTATTTTACCTAGATTCTTAGGGATCGGGTCTAAAATTTAATATTTTTTAAGCTTAAAGTGACCTTTTCAAGGTACAAGGGATTGACAGACGAGATCGGAGGTTGTATTTTGCGAACTTGGCATCAAAATGTCGGCAATCAGCGCGATTGGGTGTGGCGGGGCTGGCAAACTCGGTATACTTATCAACGCAGCAAGGAGCGGGTCGATCGCGATCCGCCAATTTTGTTGATCCATGGCTTTGGTGCATCGATCGGGCATTGGCAGCATAATTTACCCGTGTTGGCAGCAGATCGGACTGTCTACGGACTCGATCTCGTCGGCTGGGGCGGCTCGCGTAAGCCTAATATCGGCTACGATATTGACTTGTGGGTCGATCAGGTCTACGATTTTTGGCAGACCTTTGTGGGTCGTCCGATCCTGTTAGTCGGTAATTCGATCGGTTCTTTAGTGGCATTAGTCGCCGCCGCCAGACACCCACAAATGGCCGCCAGTTTGGTGATGGTCAGCTTACCAGATCTTTCTGCCGAACAGGAATTAATTCCCCGATCGCTCCAACCGCTGGTAGATGGCATCAAACGCGCCATTTTTAACCCGCCATTACTACATGGCTTATTTAGGGTCGTCAGCCGCCCCAAAGTCGCCAAAAAATGGGCGCAAATTGCTTATGCTAATCCCGATCGCGTCACCGACGAACTGCTCGATATCTTTTTGACACCAGCTCAGGAATTAGAAGCCCCCGCGGCATTTGTAAAAATTATGCAGGGAATGACTAGTAGCAATTTTTCGCCCAATATTCGCAAGCTGCTCCCGCAGATGCAGATTCCGATGCTATTGCTGTGGGGATGTGAAGATCGGATGATTCCGCCAGAAACAGCAAACGTGTTACTCAAGTTGAACCCGTTACTAGAATTGGTCAAGCTCGAAGGAGCCGGACACTGCGCTCACGATGAGATTCCCACTGTGGTCAATCAGGCAATTCAGCTCTGGATCGATACTCTAGCCAATGGATCGTTTCGACTCACCGCTGGGGTAGAGTCACAATCGGCACCAAATTTACACAGTGACGATTCGCCTTATGCTCTACCCCTGGGAGATATTTCTTAACCGATCGTTACTTGGTCGATACTGACATCGGTGGTACCAGAAACACCACTAGCTAACTCGACCATCCGATCGAGAATTTCTTGGCTGGGAACGGAACCTTTTAAAACCACAGTACCACTGGTTTGGGCGACCCAGAGAGTTTCGACATCTGTAACTGATGCATCGTCATCAAAGGCGATCGCGACACGTTTTGCCAAACCGCTTTGGTCGTATTCACCATTAACTCCCAAGCGTTCTGGAGCGATGTCTCCACCAGTTTCAGGATCTGTCTCAGCAGGGGCGGGATTGACTTCAGCATTGGCTGGTTTTTCCATACCGAAAATCTTTTTGAAGAAACCCATAATTGCAATACTCCATCTAAAAAACAAATCCTCACCATTATGGGGTCTATTTTCGACCGCCGCCACAGATGATTACAATTTTTTTAAGATTGTGACAATCGGGAATTGTGAGACAATATAACGCTGTGGCTAAATAGTAGCTAATAGTTAGGTTTTAGGTTTTAGTGAATAGTGGATAGTGAATAATAAATTTTGGACGCTTGCGTCCTTTTGTCTTCCAGTTTCCCAGTCTCCTAGTCTCCCAGTCTCCCAGTCTCCCAGTCCCCTAATTTAAGTGCGATGAAACATACTTTATCTGTTTTGGTTGAAGATGAAGCCGGAGTTTTGACTCGGATTGCGGGGTTATTTGCCCGCAGGGGCTTTAATATCGAAAGTCTGGCAGTCGGCCCCGCCGAACAAGAAGGTCGCTCGCGGGTGACGATGGTAGTCAATGGCGACGAGCGGGCGATCGAACAACTGACCAAACAGTTATACAAATTAGTGAATATTCTCAAAGTTTTAGATATTACCGATATTCCTTGTGTCGAACGCGAATTGATGCTGCTGAAAGTGAATGCCAGCAGTACTCATCGATCGGAAATTATCGAACTAGCACACATTTTTAGAGCGCGGGTGGTAGATGCCGCTGAAGATGCTCTCACCCTAGAAGTCGTTGGCGATCCTGGTAAAATTGTCGCGATCGTCCAAGTCTTACAAAAATTCGGGATCAGAGAAATTGCCCGCACTGGTAAAGTCGCCCTCTCCAGGGAATCGAAGGTTAATACCGAGTCGCTAAAATTGTAAAGAGAGGGGGGAGCGGGGAGCGGGAAGTTCGGAGATAGGAGTTCGGAGATGGGTTTTAGGTTTTAGGTTTTAGGTTTGAGGTTTTGGAACTGCGTTCTTTGATTTTTCGCATCCCACACTCCCCACACTTCCCACACTTGCCCCGCTCCCCTCTCCCCGCCCATCAAAGACCGATCGTGGTATAATTATAAAATAAAGATTAAGATTATAAGTGTCTAGACTTTGAGAGCAGGCGATTCTCGGAACGAGAGGCTAAGCCAACGATGTTGTGAAGCGATCGTGGGTAATTCGAGCGTAAAAATCTAGCCCAGTGCGAGTATCACGAGTGAGTGTAAATTATTTTGTCTGGTTCTCTGACGATTGCAGTTTTAGCTGACTCTACGGATATCGCTCCGTTATTGGGTCGATATTTGGATGCAGATCGTTATGCCCTGCAATATTTTACCGATCGAGGGGAGTTTTTAGACTATGTGGAAATATCTAAACACGAACTAGATTGCGTGGTCTTTTATTCCCAAGCACAACTGCTCCCAGCGATTAATTATCTCTATGAGCGGGGGCTGATCTTGCCTGTGGTCATCGTCCATCGCTTGATTCCGCCGAACGCTCAAACTCCTATTCATACAGCACTCACAAATTTACCTGCCTCTAGTAGCTATATTTATCAGCCATCTGAAGTAATTTTGGCAGTAACCGAATTAGCTGGAATTGGGGGAGCAATCGATAAAGCTATTGCCAAGTTTATGAACTTGACTCCCATCGTGCCAACATCTGAGGATTCCGAACCTGCCCAAACTCGAACTCACATCAAGATTCCCGAACCCAACTTTTTGCTCCAGCAACAAAGCCGTCTGGCAGACAAACTCAGTGAGCGGTTGGGATATTTAGCAGTTTACTATAAGCGGAACTCCCAGCAATTTTTTCGACATCTCGATCGACAGCACAAGCAAGAGCTATTGGCTGGATTCAAGTCGCAATATCGCAAAATCGTCATCGAATATTTTGCCGACAGTCGGCAGATCGATGATAAAATCGACGAGTTTGTCAATGAGATTTTTTTCCGCGATCTGGCGGTTTCCGAGATTGTCAAGATTCACATGGAATTGATGGAAGAGTTCTCAGACCAGTTAAAATTGGAAGGACGCAGCGAGGAAATTTTGCTCGAATACCGCCTGACGCTGATTGATGTCATCGCGCACTTATGTGAGATGTACCGTCGATCGGTACCGCGAGAGCTGTAACAGTTCGATTTGTTAGCAACTGTTTTGGGTCGTGCTGAGCCTTGAGATGAGCGGGCGTTCGAGTTTCGCTGTTTACTCTGTGCTAGAAATCGCCCTCATGCGAGAATTGGTGCAAGATGTGAGTAGCCACAGTTGCCGATCGATGCGATTATTGTGATGGAGATTGTCGGTCGCGACTGGAAAGCAATTCTTGGGACTCCAGATTCGATGGGAGGAATCGAGTGTAGATCGTCTTTGTTTAATAATTCGATCGTCTCTTGCAAGTAACTGAGTTAAATATTTCACAACCGATAATTAATAATTTGACTTATGCCTCCATTAATGAAAACTTATGTGTTGAAGCTATATGTAGCGGGAAACACACCCAATTCGGTCAGAGCACTGCGAACTCTAAAGAATATATTAGAAGAAGAGTTTAAAGGCGTATATGCGCTTAAAGTAATTGATGTCCTCAAAAATCCGCAATTAGCAGAAGAAGACAAAATTCTGGCAACACCGACACTTTCCAAAGTGTTACCGCCACCAGTCCGAAAAATTATTGGCGATTTATCCGATCGCGAAAAAGTATTAATCGGATTAGATCTGTTGTATGAAGAACTATCCGAGCGAGATGGCGATTTTTAGCTTGGTGAACTTCAGCCGTTATCGACAGCAGACCGCCTCTGACAAGCTACGCGAACGCTCGATTACCTCCGGTAGGCTATGCCAACGAGTTGAATTAGTTATTTAGTTAGAAATTTTTCAGATCTCAGCAATGACCAGTACGAATCAATTAGCAGAATCACCGATTAATCCCTTAGGCGTGCAAAAAATTCACACCATGATCGAAGGGTTCGATGACATTTCTCATGGTGGATTACCCATTGGCAGGACGACGATCCTCAGCGGCACATCGGGAACTGGCAAAACTATGTTAGCCGTCCAATTTGTTTACAACGGAATTCACTACTTTGACGAGCCTGGAATCTTTGTAACGTTCGAGGAATCACCTGCTGATATTATCAAAAATGCCCATAGTTTTGGTTGGGATCTCCAACAATCGATCGATGATGGGAAGTTATTTATTCTCGATGCCTCTCCAGATCCCGAAGGACAAGAAGTAGTCGGCAGTTTCGATTTGTCTGCCTTAATCGAGCGGATTCAGTATGCTTTTGTTAAGTATAAAGCCAAGCGGGTATCGATCGATTCGGTAACAGCAATTTTCCAACAATACGACGCAGCCTCGGTAGTGCGGCGCGAGATTTTTCGGCTGGTAGCCAGACTCAAACAAATGGGTGCGACCACCATTATGACCACCGAGCGCGTCGAAGAATACGGCCCAGTGGCGCGATTTGGTGTCGAAGAATTTGTCTCGGATAACGTGGCGATCGTCCGGAATGTACTAGAAGG
>NZ_JANPLS010000019.1:0-1550 GCF_031422475.1 Chamaesiphon sp. VAR_48_metabat_403 | reverse complement strand
AGCGGCGGTTTCAACCGCTGAATAATTGACTGAATTGTATTGTTACGCCTGTTACTATTTTACTCAATCTATACCCAAATAAGCTTCAATTACGCGCCGATCGTTTTGAACTGTATTGGGCGTTCCATCGACGAGATTGGTCCCTTCAGCTAATACCCAAACTCGATCGCACAAAGTCATAATTACGTCCATATTATGTTCGATAATGAGGAAGGTTAAACCATCCTCGCGCCAATCAAGAATATGACCGCAAATATCATCAATCAATCGCGGATTGACCCCCGCCGCAGGTTCGTCTAATAAAATTAACTGCGGATCTGCCATCAACGCTCGTCCGATTTCTAATAGCTTGCGCTGTCCCCCCGACAATCCCCCCGCATAATCATTCGCCTTCGCACTCAATCCCACGGAAGTCAAAATCGACATCGCCTTGTCTTTTAACTCTAGTTGCCGCGCCCGGATGAGGCTAGGTTGTAATAATACCTCCCAGACTTTTTCACCCACTGGCTCTTTAGCTCCAAGTAGCATATTTTCTAATACCGACATCCGCGAGAGAGCTTTGGCTACCTGAAAAGTCCGCACCATCCCCAGTCTCGCAATTTGATGGGGTTGTAGGTGCTGGATTGCTCGACCGTTGAGTTCGATCCGACCGGAATCTGGACGAATAAAGTTAGATAATAGATTGAAGAAGGTGGTTTTTCCCGCTCCATTCGGACCGATTAAACCAGTGATACTCCCTTTCGTAACTTCGATTCCAGCTTGTCGAACTGCTTTAACACCGCCAAAAGTTTTACACAATCCTTGCGCTGACAGTAATGGCTGGGTAGACATGGGAACGTAATGGTTGGACATGTAAAATGGAGCGCAATAGGGGTTAGCAATATTTTATCTTAATTAGTAATCATCATCGATCCGTTGACTGGTAGCAATAAAAGCATCGCGACGCAAGCAAGGATAATCGCTCAACCATAGATTTAAATCTGGTACATATACATCGGATACTTGAGCAAACGAGCTAAGATCTGGACGATAGGACATTACTACCATTTCAACAAATTGTCCGCGCGAAATACTTTTATAAGCCTTTTTTAACGGTACAGAAATCTCGGTAGTAAAACCTGTTTCGTCGCCGAGTTCGAGATTCAATCTCGTTTCGATATCTTCAATTACAACTAAATTTCCTTTCTTATCAACAGTTTCAATTTCACTAACAATATTATCGGTAACATAGAGATCCAAAACTTCCCCGCGCCAAAATCCACTGTATGGAAATTGGCGAAATTGCCAATTGCGGCG
Source organism: Chamaesiphon sp. VAR_48_metabat_403 (assembly GCF_031422475.1). NCBI lineage: Bacteria > Bacillati > Cyanobacteriota > Cyanophyceae > Gomontiellales > Chamaesiphonaceae > Chamaesiphon > Chamaesiphon sp. VAR_48_metabat_403. The sequence goes on along the minus strand of NZ_JANPLS010000019.1, from coordinate 254 downwards.
ACTAGCTAAAACGATCGGCATCCACCACCAATACAAGCCGCCAATTACCATCGGAATTGGAGCTTGCCATTCAACATCATCGGGAGATAAAAACCGCAGAAAAGCATAAACTAACGAAACAGTCGCGATCGAAATTATCACCCGTCGCAAAAAGTCCGACCATTTTCCCCAGCAATATTTATACTGCACACCCATTGCTAAAATCGGCACTAGTTCTTCAAATTTGCTACGAGTAATCGGAATCAGCATGGTTG
>NZ_JANPLS010000018.1:0-30349 GCF_031422475.1 Chamaesiphon sp. VAR_48_metabat_403 | reverse complement strand
CGAGGGATTTTTTAACTAACTTGAGCGAGTTTAACAGCGCGGCGAGGGTGACGATCGCGGTACCATGTTGATCGTCGTGAAATACGGGAATATCTAATTCTGCGCGCAATCGGGCTTCGATTTCAAAACAACGCGGCGCGGCGATATCTTCGAGGTTAATTCCCCCAAATACTGGTGCGAGATGTTTGACGGTTTTGATAATTTCTTCGGTATCTTGAGTATCCAGACAGATAGGGAAGGCATCGAGTCCCGCAAATTCTTTAAATAACATCGCTTTGCCTTCCATTACAGGCATCGAAGCGGCTGCACCGAGATTTCCCAATCCTAATACCGCGCTACCATCGGTGACGATCGCTACAGTATTGCACTTGATTGTTAATTCGTAAACTCGTTCTGGCTCATTGGCAATCGCCATACAAACGCGCCCGACTCCTGGCGTATAAGCCATCGCCAGATCTGACTGGCGAGTGAGGGGAATCTTGCTCTCCATCCGAATTTTACCACCGCGATGAAGCTGCATCGTCCGATCGAACGTACTCGTCAGCCGCACTTCGGGAATCGATTTAACAACTTCGACAATTTGGTCGCCATGTTCGGTACTAGTCGCATCGACAGTTACATCGATGCGCGAGAGTGCCCGCGTTTGCTCGGTAATATCTAGGGAACTGATATTTCCCCCGACAGAAGCAATACCCTGAGCGATACTTGCCAGCATACCCGATCGATTGGGTACTTCCAAATGCATGGAAATACTGAAGGAGGAAGTAGGATTTAAATTTACCATCGCAGTTTTTGAAGCGTCCACAACTTGCAGCCCTTATTATATAGCGGTTTTCAGAACTCTCAAAAAAATAATTGCCTGACGATCGCCCCAACAGGCACAATAGGATAGATACCATGCCAAACTCATTGTAATGATCTTCCCCAGTTTCGATCGCTTCAGTCAGCTCGTCAGCGAAGGTAATTTCATCCCTGTCTATCAAGAATGGGTTGCCGATTTAGATACGCCTGTCTCGGCATGGTATAAAGTTTGTGCGGGTCAGCCCTATAGCTTTTTGATGGAATCTGTCGAAGGTGGCGAAACTGTCGGACGATATAGCTTCTTAGGCTGTAACCCATTATGGACGCTAGAAAATCGCGGCGATAGCACCACCAAAACTCATCGCGACGGCACGATCTCGACATTTACAGGCGATCCGTTTCAAGTCCTGGCAAACTGTTTAGAACCGTACCACCCCGTCAAACTGCCGCAGCTACCCAGCGGTATCGGGGGCGTATTTGGCTTCTGGGGATATGAATTGATGAAATGGATTGAATCTAGAGTTCCCATCCATCCAGCCACCGCCGAAGACCTACCAGATGGCTTGTGGATGCAAGTAGATCATTTAATTATCTTCGATCGCGTCAAGCGCAAAATTTGGGCGATCGCGTATGCCGATGTTGGGGCTTGTAATGGCGATCTTGCCTTAGCTTATGCCCAGGCTACCGATCGCGTCAAAACATTAGTCGATAAACTCCAACAGCCACTCGCACCCAAGGCTCTAGAATGGACACCACCGCAACCGAGTCCCGCATTAACCGAACTCCCCGCCGCATATAGTAGTAATACTTCCAAAGCTGAATTTTGTGCCAATGTCGAAACAGCCAAGGCGCATATTACCGCAGGCGATATTTTCCAAGTCGTCGTCTCCCAACGATTATCAACCGGATATACAGGCGATCCGTTCGATTTATATCGATCTTTAAGCCTAGTCAATCCCTCGCCCTATATGGCTTACTTTAACTTTGGCGATTGGCAGATTATCGGCTCTAGCCCAGAAGTAATGGTGCGCGCCGATCGCGAGCGGGATGGTACGCTAAAAGCTACACTGCGCCCGCTGGCTGGTACCAGACGGCGCGGACAAACACCCGCCGAAGACGACGCTTTAGCCGCCGAACTACTCGCCGATACCAAAGAAGTCGCCGAACATGTGATGTTGATCGATTTAGGGCGCAACGATCTCGGACGAGTTTGTCAGAGCGGAACGGTAGTAGTCGATAAATTAATGACGATCGAGCGGTATTCTCATGTTATGCACATTGTCAGTAATGCCGTCGGACAACTCGCACCAGATAAAACCGCGTGGGATTTACTCAAAGCCTGTTTCCCGGCGGGTACAGTCAGCGGCGCGCCTAAAATTCGCGCCCTCGAAATCATCCACGCGCTCGAAGGTTGTCGGCGCGGTGCTTATTCGGGCGTATATGGGTATTACGATTTTGAAGGGCAATTAAATACCGCCATTACCTTACGGACGATGGTTGTGCGTCCCGATGGTGCGGGAAATCATAGCGTATCGGTGCAAGCAGGCGCAGGTTTGGTAGCGGATTCCGATCCGGTAACTGAATATGAGGAAACTTTGAATAAAGCCAGGGGTTTGTTAGAAGCAATCCGCTGTTTGGTACCAGATGTATAACATCAGGTGATTCCCGATAAAGAATATACCATCGCCAACTATGATTTATCTGATGAATAGATGGACTAAGATTGTCGGATATCAGAAATAAGGCTCGATTATAAAATTATGCGCTCAAATGTCGATCCTCAGAAGATCGAACAACTCATGAAAGCATTGGGTCGAGAAGCCCGTGGTTCCGGCTGTATCTACTTTACAGGTGGTGCTAGTGCGCTGCTGATTGGGTGGCGCAGTTCTACGGTAGATATCGATATTCGTCTAGATCCCGAACCGCCAGGGATTTTTCAAGCTATCGCCAAACTCAAACAAGAATTGGACATCAATATCGAACTGGCTTCCCCTCAAGATTTCTTACCTCAGCTTCCTGGATGGCGTGACAGAAGCGTCTTCATTGGACGGCAAGGTGAAATCTCTTTTTATCATTATGATTTCACAGCTCAAGCTCTTTCTAAACTATCGAGAGGATATAACCGCGACATTGATGATGTTCTAGCTATGTATAAACAGAAATTATTTAGTTTAGAAAAACTACGCGATTGCTTTGATGCGATCGAATCTGAATTGATTCAATTTCCTGCTCTCGACTCCGATCTTCTGAGAAATAAGATCGAACAATTTATCGATCGTTGTGAAAATACATCAGAGAGTGCTAAATAATGGAACTAAATGAATTGCCAGGATCGGAGCTAATTTTACCTGGGCTGGAAGATCTTTACCACGGCAGAAATAATACAATCGGATCGCTATTAATTTCGATCGCATCTACACGTTTGGCTGCCGCAGGATTGGATATTCCACAGGTGTCTCTGGTGCCAGAGCCAGAACTAGCATTGTATAACTATCTTCAGATCGATCGCGATGATGCTTATTCCTACTACAATGCTTTGTTAAATAGCCTCAACAGCTTTTGTGCTGCACTCGAACTGAAATCCAAATATCAATAATGCCCTAATCGATAATTTATAACTTACTTCAGCAGTCGAGAATCTGTTTTCACTAGTCATAATTCTGGATACTCTTAGTTTATAGCTATATTGGGATCGATCGAAAGTATGATGTCTAATCCAAAGCATTCGGAGTTAATTGGTGCAAGCGCAGATCTACCCACCCCGCCCTATGGGCACCCCTGTCTTGACGTTTTTTTATTCTGGGGTTCCCCCAGAATAAAAACGTCGCTCCGTTCGCGTAGCGTCTCCGACAGGAGAGGAGGGGATTTTTCGGTGGGAGATTAGCGAGTTTAAAGTAAATTAATAGATAACAATATCAATACATACCTAAGCTGAGGCGATCGAATGATAGAAACCACAATCCTAGAATATCTTCACAAACTACCTGATTCACTCCAGCAAGAAGTTCTTCACTATACACAATTCTTACTAGAAACTCACAAAAAAAATACTCCACAACCACAGAAGAAGCGGCAAGCAGGTTTTCTAAAAGGCACCTTTGTTTTGCCGCTGTCTGAAGACTTTGATGAGCCGCTAGAAGATTTTCAGGAGTATATGTAGTGACTAATCTACTTTTGGATACTCATGCTTTCATCTGGTATTCAGAGAACGATCCTAAGTTACCCGAATCAATAAAGATAGATATTGAAAATGCAGATCGAGTTTATCTTAGCATTGCTAGTCTATGGGAAATTGCGATTAAATTAAGTATTGGGAAATTATCACTTAGATCGAATTATGAATCGATCGAAGCTAGTCTAGAACCTGCTGGAATTAGCTTATTACCCATTTCCTTCGCCGACACAGTTCGGGTAATGAATCTTCCACTCCATCATCGCGATCCATTCGATCGGATTCTCATCGCTCAAGCAATCGATCTTTCTCTCACTCTAATTAGTTGCGATGCTGCTTTCGCTGCGTATCCAATCCAAATAAAATGGGGGTGAATCGAATACGATGCCGACAATTAAGATCGAGCAATCGATCGACGAATCGAGTCTGTGAGTAGTGGTATAGATCGCTGAACTACTCAGTCAATTATCTGAGAGCGATTTGATGTTGTTTGTTTGACTCGATTAGCCATAATTATGGGTACTCTTAGTTTGTAGATAGATTGGGATCGATCGAGATGACGAAAGAAGAATTAGCCGCCGTAATCGAGAAAGCAAAAAAAGATCGATCGACTAGTCTAGATCTCAGTAGTTCGAGCTTGACTGAATTACCAGATAGTATTTGCCAGTTAACCTATCTGACTAGATTAAATCTGCGGAATAATGAGCTAACTAGCTTACCTAAAAATATTATAAATCTTAAAAAATTGGCTCGCCTAGATATTTCTCATAATAGCCTAGCCAATATACCTGCAAATATAGATCTTCTGATTAACTTAAAATATTTGGTTGTGAGTTGGAATGAGATTCAAATATTGCCAAACAATATTTGCAAGCTACTTAACTTACAACGATTAGATTTAAGCAAAAATTATATTAAGATATTACCTCAAAACATGGGCGATCTTATTAGCCTAAAAGAACTAGATATTTGTTGCAATCAAATTTCAAATTTACCGAATAGCATTGTAAATCTTAACAAGTTAGTTAGTTTAAATATGGGTGATTTTGAAGCAAGTGATTGTCCAGGAATTATTTTTCAAATGACTAGTCTAACCTTTCTTATTATGTGGGGTAGTCAACATTATGGTAATCAATTTACTCAACTTTCAGAAAGCATTAGCAATCTTGTTAACTTGAGATACCTTAGTATATGCGGTCATGACTTCAAAAAAATACCAGAAAGTATTGGTAATTTAAGTAATTTACTCTACTTGTACCTAGGCGAGAATGCTCTCGATACATTACCAGAAAGAATTTGCAATCTTCCGAATCTAAAAACACTTGGTATTGGTATCAATCAATTAACTAACTTACCGGATAACCTTGTCAAAATGACCACTCTCACAAGACTAAATATCTCTGGCAATCAGATCGATCATTTGCCAGATAGTATTGTACATTTAACAAATTTAATTGAATTAAATTTAGAATCTAATTCATTGACGCAATTACCAACTTGGATCGAGCGTCTGACGAAAATAACTAAGCTTAAATTAGAAGATAACCAAATAGATGAGCTGCCTGACAGTATCAAATATTTAACTAAATTAACCGAGTTAGAGCTAGATGGTAATTTATTCACAGACTTATCGATCCTTAAATCCCTTCCTGTTCTAAAAACAGTTCGACTTTTTAATACAAAGCTTCCGCGTCGATATTGGATGAAGTTTAGCGATTGGAATCCTGAATGGTTGCTAGATGAAGAAAATGCCGAGATTAGAAAGACTTTAATCGAACAAGTAGGATATGAAAAAATCTGTGATAAATTAGGTGCGATCGAGATTGATACTTGGAGAGAATATCACCTATTGAAAATTAATGCAGATGTCGATTTAGAGCCGATATTTTTACTCAAGATGACATGTCCATCGACGCAGCATATTCATGTTTTGCGCGTACCGCCGACAATGACAAGCGCGGAGGATGCGATCGTCTGGATAAATCATGGTATTCATCCTGATAATTTTGCCATACAGACATAATTAAGATAATCATGTCACCACAGATCGATCCGATGTTGCAATAACTTAATTGAGATTAAGATTATTTGTGTTGTCGATCGCCTGCATATTAAGCTTAGATAACGACATCATCAAACCCCCGATCTATTTGCTATGTATAAATCTTGGCACTTTTTAGGACTGCCGATTGCGAGTGCGATTTGCTTAGTTGCATCGCCAAGCTGGAGCCTACCCGCGAATCAAGTTGCGGAAGTTGCTAAAGCTGTTACTGTCGAAATTCAGACCGAAAATTCGATCGGATCTGGCGTGCTAGTTGCCAAAAATCCGCAGGGATACACCGTATTGACAGCGGCTCATGTCGTGAAAGAAGAGCGCAAGTACGAGCTGATTGCACCCGATGGGCGACGGTACGGACTCGATCGGGCTAAAATTAAAATCTTACCCGGTGCTGATTTGGCGTTAGTGTCGTTTATCAGTACTCAGAATTATCGCACTGTCAAAGTCAGGCAAGCTGGATCGATTGCTGAAGGTTCGCGGGTATATGTCGGTGGTTTTCCCTTAACTACCCAAACGATTAGTAAGTCCCTATTTAACTTTACTGAAGGACGGGTGACAGCTAGTAGCAAACAGCCGATGCAGAATGGTTATGGGCTGGTATATACCAATCTAACGTTACCAGGCATGAGTGGGGGTAGCGTACTCAACGAGCAAGGCGAGTTAGTGGCAATTCATGGGCGGGGGGATGTCGAAAAAAGTAGCACAGCTTCGGCGATTAACCCCGATGCGAGAATTAAAACTGGCTTTAATTTAGGCATTTTGGCAAGTGTGTTCGTTCCCCTAGCAAGTCAAGCTGGTTTGCGGCTGGAAGTGGCGACTACTACTAATAATAAAACTACCGAAGCGGGTAGCGATGGGTTGGTAAGTGCGGCTGTTAAAATGCAGACTGGCGACTATCGAGGAGCCATTGCCGAATTAGATCGAGCCATCGCCGCCAATCCCAAAAAAGCAGCAGCTTATTATTTGCGCGCCAATGCTTATCAAATGTTGGGCGATCGATCTGCGGTATTATCAGATTTAAATCGCGCGATCGAGTTAGACGATCGGAATGCTAGTGCTTATTATTTACGCGGTAATGTTCTGTATGCCAACCAGAATTATCAAGGTGCCGCAGCAGATTTCAATCGCACGGTTGCCCTCGATCCCAAGTATACTCAGGCTTACTTATTACTGGCGATCGTCGCTCAGGTGCAGGGCGATTTACCAGGCGCGCAATCGGCTTATACTAAGATGATTGCCATCGATCCTCAAAATACTTTGGCTTATCAAAATCGCGCGGGGGTGAGGGTACAGCTTAATAATTTTCCAGGTGCGATCGAAGATTTTTCTCAAATTATTAAAATTACGCCTGAAAATATTAGTGCTTATGATAGTCGGGCAAATTTTCGGAAACCTACTGGCGATCTAACGGGTGCGATTGCCGATTACACTAAAATTATTCAACTCAGTCCTAATAATCTCCGCGCTTACTCATACCGAGCAGAAATTTATCGGGGGCGCAAAGAATGGTCTTTAGCACTTCAAGATTATGCCAGTATGGTGAAAATTAACCCGAATGAAATCGATGCTTATGCAGAGCAATTAAAAATTTATCAACAGCTTAAAGATTATCGGGGAATTGTCAAAGCACTAAATGGACTGGTGCAACTCAATCCAGCACAAGCATATTTTTTAGTCGATCGCGGTAATGCTAAATTAGAATTAAAAGATCGATCTGGCGCGATTGCCGATTACCGTAAATCGATCGAATTATATCGACAGCAAGGAAATACCAGCGAGGTGGAGCGATTGACTCAGGAGATTCGCAAATTGGGCGGATAATTTAGAGCGCGGGAGAAAATTTGCCTGCTCAAACCAATATCTATTTGTGAATTTTAACATTGACAAACAACCGACAACTATTAATAAATCAACGATCGATTGCAAACTATGAATAATAACAATCTGTGGCAATCTAAACCTTGGTGGTGCCAGCCTTGGACGATTATCCTTACTGGCATCACAATTATTGTCGGTAGTTGGCTTTCGTTCCATACTTTGTGGTTGACTTTACCAGTAGCTATGTTAATTATACTGTGGTGGATCTATTTTTTAATTGTCGTGCCGCGTATATTGGCAGCGCAAGATTTAGATCGATCGTAATTAATATTTTATTACTCATATATATAAGTAACGGTTTATAAAAATTATTAGAGATTGCATAAAACATCACAGCAGGAATCGATCGAGTCGCGAGAAGATAGTACTAAATAGTTCTCTAAGCTCACTCTTCGTCTAGCGACGATCGATCGGATGCATAAGATTCCCGACTGGTATATTCTCCCTAGTGCTGCATTTACGATTAGTAGGAAACAAATTAAATATTATAATTTTCTAGACAAACGACCAGAAAATGGCGATGTTGTCTATGGAAAAATTACTCGGCTCGGTCAACATGCCGAGCTAGAAAATAAGTCAGGTAGAATTCATCGGCTCAATGAAGGCTCGACAGCCATCTTTGTATTTGGCAATCGGTACGCGCCTGATTTTTATGAAGGGACGATTCCCAAGACTATGGAAACAAAGGTCGATCTGTTAGCTCGATCGGGTATTATTGGTAACGTCCAAGTTAAAAATTCATCAGTCAAAGAACCTACTCAAGTTAAAGTGCTGGGTTATGTTTGCGAACTCAATGGCGAAGTATTAAATACCCGCAACTATCCATTAATTAAGCCTAAAAAAACAGAGAAGAAAGAAGATCGATCCAAGTTGATTTTATTTATTGGAACTAGTATGAATGCTGGCAAGAGTACTAGTGCAACGGCTTGTTGTTGGGCATTAACGACGATGGGATATGATGTTAGAGCGTCGAAGGTGACTGGTACGGCGAGCCTGAAAGATATTTTACACATGCAAGATGCTGGGGCTTCGATCGTTAATGATTTTACTCATTTTGGATTTCCATCTACTTATCTATTAGAAGAAAAAGAAGTAGTAAAAATATTTAACGATCTCGATCTTAAATATGCTAATAATCCTAAAAATTATTGGTGCGTTGAGCTAGCAGATGGCATTTTACAAAGAGAAACAGCACTGTTATTAAAATCACCTGATGTGCGATCGCGCATTCACAAGCTGATATTTGCTGCTCATGATACTTTTGGTGCGATCGGTGGATTGAACGTCCTCAAGACCGAATTTGGGCTAGTTCCTGATGCAATTTCTGGTGTTTGTTCGAGTTCTCCATTATTTTTACGAGAGTTATCAGAATTTACAGATATTCCGGTATTCAATAATATCGATTGCAATTTAAAACAACTATCCGAACTCTTAATTTAATCGAGATTTATGAGTGGAGTTAATTTGAGCTGCTAACTCTTTACTCATCTAGTAGTCAAAATAGCCATTAGAGGTTTTCTCCACAGAAAACCTCTAATGGCTAAAGTCGAGTTTAAGAAGTCGGGGATCTCAACATACTCTAAGCACTATCCACTATGTTTTAATGCCAGATCTAAATCTAGCTATTCGGATTTGCCGACAACACATGGGCACTATCGCCGTTATTGCTATTCCCGATCGCCACTGGTGCGACGATTGGCAGACCGACTAGTTTGAGATCTGCTGGCGATGTAGCTGAGGCATCGTCAATAATCGGATTGCGGGACATAATCAGCGCGATCGACTGGGTGACATTATCGGCGAAAATTGCGACCAGCGCATTGTCAGCCGCCCGATCTAATGCCCATTCGAGTGCTTCGCCTTCGTTGAGCTGAATCGTGTGGGGGACGGGAGTCTCGGTTTGGGCTTGAGCGATGCCTTGGACGATTAATGCGGCTACTTCACCCGGATTGCGACCGCGCAGATCTTCATCTTCTTTGATGACAATCCGATCGAAGAAGGTGGCAGAAAGCCGACCTAATTCGATCAGATCTTCATCGCGCCGATCGCCTGGGCCGCCAATGACCCCGATCGATTTACCCGGCCAATTTTTGACAAAACTACCAACTGCTGCATACCCCGCAGGATTGTGGGCATAATCTACCAGTGCGTGATAATTGCCAAGGTTGAATAAATTCATCCGTCCGGGGGTCTGCTCTGCCGAAGCCCGGAAGGTGCGTAAGCCCGCCCGAATTTGCTCGATTTTCATCCCTTGAACGAAGGTGGCTAGACTCGCGGCGAGGGCATTGGCGATCATAAATGGTGCCCGTCCGCCTAAGGTAATCGGTACGCGCTCGACTTTCTCGATTCGGTGGACCCAATCTTGTTGCAAGATCGAAATGTAGCCCTGCTCGAACACGGCAGCAACGCCCCCCCGCTGGACGTGGGCGCGAATCAAGGGGTTGTCTGAGTCCATCGAGAAATAAGCCACCTTCCCGACGACATGCTTTGCCATTGCGGCGACGCGATCGTCGTCGGCATTGAGTACTGCATAACCATCGACGTGAACTGATTCGGCGATGACGGCTTTGACTCTTGCCATTTGGTCGATATTATCGATATCGCCTAAGCCCAAATGGTCGGCTGCGACATTTAATACCACCCCGACATCGCAGGACTGGAAGGCTAGCCCAGAGCGGAGAATGCCGCCGCGTGCGGTTTCGAGGACGGCAATATCCACCGTCGGATCTTGGAGAATAATTTGGGCACTTTGAGGGCCTGTCGTATCGCCTTTTTCGACTAAGCGATCGCCGATATAGATGCCGTCTGTGGTGGTAAAGCCGACTGAATCATATACCTGGCTGAAGATGTGGGCGATCGCGCGAGTAGTTGTCGTTTTACCATTAGTACCCGTAATTGCCACGACCGGAATTCGCGTTGGCGTTCCGGGGGGGAATAACATTTGCAGGATTGGCGCAGCCACATTCCGACCGACACCTTGACTGGGAGCGATGTGCATCCGCAAGCCTGGTGCGGCATTGACTTCGACGATAGTCCCATCTGCTTCGGCGAGGGTTTTGGTAATATCGGTGGTAATTACATCGATGCCGATTACATCTAGACCGATAATATGCGAGACGCGTTCGGCGATCCAGACAGTATTGGGATGAATTTCATCGGTGCGATCGATCGCGATCCCGCCCGTACTGAGATTTGCCGTCGCCCGCAGGTAACAGATTTCGCCCTCTGGCAAAATGGTATCGATTGTATAGCCTTGCCGATCGAGTAGTTCCTTGGTCGAGTCGTCGATTTCAATCTGGGTGAGCATATTATCGTGACCCTTGCCGCGCTGCGGATTTTGGTTTTCCTGCTCGACGAGGGCGGCGATCGTCCACAACCCGCTACCCACAACGTGTGCGGGGACGCGCTCTGCCACTGCTACGACTTTGTGATTTACTACCAAAATCCGGTGATCGCGACCTTGATAAAAGTGTTCGACAATCGTGCCCTTAGAGATATCCCGCGCGCGATCGTAGGCGACTTCCGCCTGTTCCCACGTTTTAATATCGATACTCACACCGCGCCCGTGGTTGCCATTTAAGGGCTTAATCACGATCGGGTAGCCCAATCGTTCGATCGCCCCTGCTAACTCGCCAAAGGAATCGATCGTCATCCCGACGGGCACAGGTACGCCCATACTCGCCAGAATTTTTTTAGTACGTTCTTTATCGCAAGCTAGCTCTACCCCCAGCACGTTGCTGTGAGAAGTTAAAGCCGCCTGAATCCGTTTTTGATATTTACCATAGCCAAACTGAATCAGATCGCAAGTATCTAGCGTCATCGACGGGATGCCCAATGTTTGAGCTTCGCGCACCAGAGCCTCGGTACTGGCACCCAAAGCGGCTTCATCTCGCAGTTCTATTAAGTCATTCAAATCTCGCTCTAATTCGGCCAGAGGATAGCTGCCCGTATCGACGATACTCTCACACAGCCGGAGCGCGGCTCGGACGGCATAGCGTCCGGCGGTTTCAATTTGATACTCGATGGCAACTTGATAAATGCCGTCTGTGGCAGTCTCGCGGGTGCGCCCAAAGCCAACTTCCATCCCCGCCAATGTTTGTAATTCTAAGGCTACATGCTCTAAGATGTGCCCCATCATTGTCGATTCTTTGACCCGACTCAAAAAGCCCCCACGACATCCCGGCGAGCAGTGATGCTCTTCCAGGCTGGGCAAAGTTGCCACTAAACCTTCATAAAAGCCTGGAATGGTGTTGGACGGTCGATCGGCCAGATCCTCCAAATCCAGGCGCACGAGAATGAGCTTTGAGCGACGGATGCTCCAGTAGTTCGGGCCTCGAAGCGTTTGGGTTTGGAGAATTTTCATAAATGTAATGTGCTGTAGTTAGTGCTGTGCAATTAAATGTAATACTAGAACTCTTAAATCGAGTTATGGAAGCCTGAGGTTAAGCATCTTAGCTACTCAAATCTCACGTACATATATAAAAATCTTACTCTTAACTTAATTTCAAGTTGGGCCTCTAGTTCTGTATCTCATGCTACATATTTGTTGATATCGATATTTATAAAGTATCTCAGCGCACTATAATTGCTCCAAAAGCCGTCTAAAGTATGGTGTGGATCGAATTTCAAAATCCAAACAATTTCAACGGTACTAATTCTAGTCGAGGGATTGTTGTAGCTCGATCGAACACAAGTAATCGCGATCGATGTTGTCCCAGCGATCGTTAAGAGGGTAAGACAGTCCGCTGCTGATAGTCATAGCGATCGCCTCTACTCAAAACATGTACGGTGAGATTGTGCAGGCTCAATGGCGAGGTTTTCACCACATCCAAATAGTTGGTATGGGTCAATGCTCTAGGATCGATGATGGTAATGGTACCTTTACCGATGACTTCAAATGTGCCATCGCCATCAAAAGCGGCACAGGTATCTTCATCGATGCCAATCCCCAATTTATCGGGATGGGCGGCGATCGCACTCATCAATCTCGCCATCCGATTGCGGTTGTGGAAATGTTGATCTACCAGCAGATCGGGGAAAATACCCAAACCCTCAGTCAGATCGACTAACAGTTGATTTGGTGATTCGCCGCTACTCCCGCCAGCAATCATCTTTTCACCAACGATGGCTGCACCAGCACTAGTTCCCGCCATGACGATATCGCCCAGCGCAATCCGCTGCTTGATGGACGCGATAAACTTACTCCCCCCGATGAGATCGCACAGTCGCTGTTGATCTCCCCCTGTAATAAAGATACCCGTACATCGCTCCAAAATATTCAACCATCTCTCTTCATCGCACTCTCTCGGCTGTCGAATGTCAAGTACCTGAACTTGCTCGGCACCCATCCCCTGAAAGATTTTGTAGTAACGATCTCCAACAACGCTGGGTTCTTGGGAAGCACACGGTACGATTCCAATGGTAGCTTGCTGCCCACCAGCACTTTCAAAGAAGGCAGTCAAGATCTCACAGCCGTTAACCTTATCTTCTGCACCCCCAATTACCATGACTGGATAGCGGGTAGAAATGACCATAGATTGTTGGGCTAGAATAGGCTTTACTTCAAGCATAATAACGATTCTGGATGGGAGGGGGGAGATGGGAGCGGGGAACGGGGAGATGGGGACGGGGGACTGGGAGACGGGGGACTGGGAGGATATATAAAGTTTCAATCCAAAATCCAAAATCCCCTATTCCCTATTCCCTATCCCCTAACTAAACCCGATCGTATTGTCCGGTGAGTTTATTGAGTTGTTGGATTAACAGGCTTAAAAATAATCCTACATCGGTGACGACACCGATCGACTCGATCGAGCCGCGATCGCTTAATTTAGTTACTACGGCGGGATTGATATCTACACAAACCATTTTTACACCTGCGGGGGTCATGTTACCCACTCCGATCGAGTGGAGCATACTCGATAACATTAAGATTAGGTCGGAGCCTTCAATTAAGCGCGCGTAGTCTGCTTGGGCTTCGATCAGATCCATCTTCGTATCGGGTAAAGGGCCATCATCGCGAATCGATCCGGCTAGAGAGAAGGGTACTTGATGTTTGACGCATTCATACATCACCCCACTTGTCAAGATGCCTTGTTCGACGGCGTTGGCAATACTTCCACAGCGACGAATCGTGTTGATGGCTTTGAGGTGGTGGCGGTGTCCGCCGTGGACGGAGGTGCCGCGTTGCATGTCTACGCCCAAGGAGGTGCCCATTAAAGATTGCTCGATATCGTGGACGGCGATCGCATTACCACCCAAGAGGGCATGAACGTAACCGTCGCGAATCAAGCGGTTGAGGTGTTCGCTGCCGCCTGTATGAATGACTACTGGCCCAGCAACGACCACTACTTTACCACCGCGATCGCGAATCCGGCGTAGATCCCAGGCGATTTGTTCGACGACTAGTTCTACGCGTCGTTCGCTGGAAACCCCCGCGCCCATGAAGCTAAATTCTTCGGTTGCCGCTTTTTTAATCGTTGTGGTGTTGCGTTTGGTACGGATGCCCTCGCTACCCACTACTACCGATTCACCTAATTGGAGATCTCGCAACAGTTTACACCGGACGATCTTCCCGCTGGGAGTATTAGCTACTGCGATCGCGCCATCCATCCGTTGTCCCTGTACCTTCAACCACTCTCCGTCGATCGAGACTTCGGTGGGGTAAATTGTCGTGGCATAAAAATCGTCAGGAGCGACCCCTGCCTGGGTCACCGCGACTAGGTTAGCAGCAATTGTATCTTCGGAGATGGTCGTCGCGCCCAGGTCGATTAATTGCCCCATAATGTCGGCCATGACCGTCGAGTCGGGAGCGGATACTTTTACCTGTGCCACTGATGTATCCAGTCGCTGTGCGCCGAGCTGGAAATTAGCAACTTGAAAACTACCACCACCAGCAACGATCGTATCGAGAACTTGATTTACCAGTCCCGAATCGAGGAGATGTCCTTCGATCTGGATCGTCCGGTTTTGAACTGTCGAAGTTTGGGGCGATTCTTGGTGAGGTTCGTTGACTCTCAAAGTCAAACATTTCGCCGCCCCACCCGCTTTCAGGAATTCTCCTAACGGCGTTTCGAGCGGTGTAAACCCGCGATCGGTTAACATCTGTTTTAAGCTGTCACTAGCTTTATTCATCACGACAATCCGGTCGATATTGACCGAATTACAGGCAAAATTGACCGCATCTACTTCATCGATCGCGATCCGTTTTTCTGGCGGTACGCGCAACTCAATTAAACGGTTAGAATAAGTATCGAATGCCCCTGGATAGTACAACAAATACCCATCCGTCAGCGGACAAAAGCAAGTATCTAAATGATAAAATCGGCGATCGACCAACCGTAACGACAGCACCTCGACATCCAACCATTTGGCTAAATAAGGATGCGAATCTAACTCCGATCGAAAGCCATAACCCGCCCACAGCCACCTACCCGATCGATCGAGCAAGGCATCGCCAGCCCCTTCAAATGGCAGACTTTTGGGTAAGACATGTACCTTATACCCCTGACTTTCAAACCACTGTTGAAAATAAGGTTCTTCACCCTGACGTTCGGCATGAAAAAAGCGACTCAGCACGACATTATCGCCTAAAATTAGCCCCGCATTTGCCGTAAATACCATATCTGGCCAACCTTGCTGCGGCTCGATCTGTTCGATCGTGGCGTAAGTCTCTAATACCTGGTGAAGCTGCTCCCATTCTGCTTGGGCGCGTTCCCGCGACGAACGATGAATATTACCTTCCATCCAGGGATTAATTACATAATCTACTTCGTAATGATGCGGGGCACACATCAGGATTCGCACTGCATCAGTCATGGTAAATGTACTACTATCTAAAGGAATATTGTGGGCTGTCGCATCGATCGATTATGCACCAGATCGTCATGAAACTATTTGTCACTTCGTCTTACTCAACGAGCCGATGTGGAAACAGGATCGCTAACTTTCGGACAACATAATATCTTTATAAAGATGGATTGTTTTTGCCAATTTGTAAAGTAAAATCTACCTATCGATAGATGTAACCGGATGTCGATCGATGGAAAATTAATAGGTAATAAGACTTGCTTAAATACTCGATTAAATTAATTTTTTAAAGAGGGATAAGACAATGGCTGTAATCGAACGATATTGCATGACCGATCTGCGGGATGAGGTGCGGGATCTAGTCGCGCGAGGCTTATTAGAGCGACAGCACTGCATTTACGAACTAAAGAAATTTTTTAGCGGCCGTCAATGGTTGCAAGTCGAGCATCTACTAGACGACCAAGATTATCTATTGCGAGGACACATTATCGATTTGGTCGGTAAAGAGTCCTGGGAGAATGATTGAAACCCGCTGCTTGGTGCGAGTGTTTTCACTCTAGTCGCGATCGGTTTGAGTGACGATTTTACAAATGGCAAGAGCCGTTTATAAAATCGGTAATTAATTTGGCTACTTTCATAATTTGACAAGCTGATGTTGGCGCGCGCGCACCGCTCGTGGCGGAATGCCCGATCCCAGTTAAAATCGGGGGCTGGCGATCGGTTCGTTGCGGTCGTTTCGTCCCCTCATTTACCTACACCAGCTCTTTCGGTCGGGGCTTATCAAAATTTGCTTCGCCCACACAGTAAGAAATAGCATAAGGACTATCCATTTTGGTGGATGCCTTGTCAATCTCCAAGCCAATCAAATTACCATCGACATCGTAATCTAACACCAAACCTGGGGCAAATCGCGCTGTTTCCTCAACGGTAGTATCGCTGAGGGTAATTTGGAGAATATCTCGGTCTGGGTCATAAATAACTTTCATTATGAGGTTGTATCCTTGGCTGCGCTAATAAGCTGCTCGCCGGGTGTTCTGTCCTAAGTGGCATTAGCTCGCCTCATCCCCGATCGAGGACGATCGATCTAAACACCATCATCGTAACCAGCGGCAAGACAGCTCTACTGTATCATGGGTAACGAAAGTTTGCGATCGTTAGTTTTGCCAGATACTAATCATCTTGCATCTAAACATAATTACTAGTTTTTAGTGAATAGTGGATAGTGCAATATATGAGGGTAATTACTCGATAAATACCAACTCATCTGGCTCTGATGCCATCTCATCGAGCGTTTGCCAGCCCGGTTGCCATTGACTGCGATCTTTAAATGCTTGGGCATTCAACCAAAACCTGACAGTCGGATCGCACGATGAAACCATTTCGGCAAAAACCCACTTGCCATCTTGCTTGCGATTGACAACTTGAAAATGTCGCCATCCCCACATCTTTTGAGTCGCCGTCCATTTCGAGCCGAGGAGGTGGGGGAATTTTTGTTTTTTTGCCATATTCGATCGTGCTATGCCGCAGAATTAGCGGGTTGAATGGCAATTTCACGGAGATGAATGATATCCTGACGCGGATCGACCAAGGCGACTTGAACTTGGATTGGTTCGCCTAAAGCGACCCAGCGATTGAACTTCATGGCAAGTTCGATGCCTAATTCTTCGATTAAAATCAGGGCGAGACTTTCATCTTCTCGCAACCAGCGTAAGAATAAAGCATCCCATTCGCGATCGCCCGATCGATTGAGGTATTCTAGAGTCCAATAACGATTGGTTTGCCGTTCTACCATCGTCGCTTCATAGATATTCGTCCCCAATCCCATCATAATTTCCTGCAATCGTTCGGTGGTGAATGGTAATTCATCGCCGCGCAAATGTGCTTTGATTTGGAAATGAGCCAGTAAATCGGTATACCGTCGAATCGGCGAGGTAACTTGAGAATAGGTGTTTAAACCCAAGCTAGCGTGTCGCGATGGCGTAGTTGCCATTTCACTCCGGGGCATACACCGCCGCACGGCACAGGAGCGTGCGGGGCCGACTGGGATGAGGATTAGTTCTTCTTCTGGCGGCAGTTCTGGCTGGGGCTGTCCGCGATAGGGCAGGGGGAGCGCATTGTCTTGTCCGTATTTAGCCGCGACTTCGCCTGCGAGGATCATCATTTCGGCGACTAGGCGGCGCGCGCGATTATCTTCAATTAGATCGATCGAGACTTCATCGCCACTGACTTTGACGGTAGACTCTGGCATGTTGATATTAATCGACCCTTGCGATGTCCGCCATTGGTTCCGCAGTTTGGCAGCTTTGGCAATCGATTCAATTTCTAGCTCTCCCGGAATCCGCAGTTGCAGCATTTCCTCGACATCTTCATAAGTGAGCCGATAAGTCGGTTCGATCGTGCTGGTAGTTATCTCATATTCGCTCGCGGCACCACTCTCATCGAGAATTATCCCAAAACTCAAGGCGCAACATTTTTTGCCCTGTCTGAGGCTCATTGGGCCAGTAGCCAGATCGGGGGGGAACATCGGAATCATCCCGGTGGGGAGATAAATCGTGACCGATCTTTTGCGGGCTTCGAGATCGAACTCGTCTTCAGGCGATAATAATCGGGTCGGATCGGCAATATGAATCCATAACTTTTGCCGTCCGTCTGGCAAGAGTTCCAAACTCAATCCATCATCGATCTCTTGGGTACTTTCGTCGTCGATCGTGTATACCTTGAGATGGGTAAGATCGCGGCGACGGGTGGCATCGAGATCGACGGGTGGATTGGTTAGTAATTCATGCGCCACGGTTTGCATCTTGGGTGAGAAGTGAACGGGAGTCTGAGAACGACGCAGATGGATGTTTTCATGGATGCTCCACCATCCCAATTCTACGAGGAGCGAGAATACGGCTGGTTGTGTTTGCTGGCGGTTGAGAGCTGTTAGGTATTCTCCGAGTTTCGACGGTGGCAGATCTGGATTGAGGACGTATTTTTCCAGGACTTCGAGCCGCTGTTTGTCGGTATCTTCCCACTCTACGGGGGTACCTGCTAACTGTTGCCGAACGCGATCGATAAATCCTTGCTGTTCGATTTCTTTTCGATCTTTGACAGTGGCTTGGTGCTTGAGTTCGGTGACTTGAGCGCGACTGCGGGGTTCGTATTTATCTTCTTTTTTATTTTTGAAGTAAATCTTGTCTTCTGAGAGCAAGACGTAGGCGGCGTAACACAGAGCTGGGGTGCGATCGGAATATAATAAATCTGCGAGTGTCGGTGGATCGACTGTTTCCCCGTCTTCTACCAACATTTCCCAGGCGACTTCTAAGCTATCGGGATCGATATTCGGTGCGACTTGGGCACTGAATCGATCGATCTCGGCGGGCTGCTTATAGGTAACCCCAGCAACTTCATAAGTAATATCGCGGGGATGAAGCGTATGCGATTGAGTCCGAGCGTCGATCGCAATCCAGTGTTTTTTCCCTTCTGGACGATCTGCGATAGCCAGACGGCGTTCGCCATTGTGCCAAAATTCAACTAGAGTTCCCTTCTCCACCCCTGTTTCTTCCTTTGTAACGGTTCGTTGTTACGTGTTGTGAGATCGTCATGGCTGCGCCAATAGCGATTCAGTCCGGATCTCTAGTGTAATGTGAATGCGCGATCGCCGCTATGACTCCAGGAATGTTAAGGCATGAAGTTTGCTGGAAACCTGAAGCTACTAGCAATCCTCATTCCTTATCCCTTAATGGTTTAACCTTCGACGTTGATAAATGGCATCAATGCGATTTGGCGAGAGCGTTCGATCGAAAGCGTCAGTCTCAATTAGATTTAACCTTCGACGTTGATAAATGGCATCAAGGCAATTTGACGAGAGCGTTCGATCGATAGCGTTAGTCTCAATCAGATTTAACCTTCGACGTTGATAAATGGCATCAAGGCGATTTGACGGGAGCGTTTGATCGAAAGCGTCATATCTCTTTGTTGCTTGGATGTTAAGCCAGTAATTCTCCGAGGTAAAATTTTGCCGCGCTCGGTGACGAACTTGCGAAGTAAATCTACATCTTTGTAATCGATTGGATCTCCGGGTTTAATGGGCGATAACCGTTTGCGAAAATAAGCCATGTTGTTCGTGGATAGAAAGATAGTGGATAGCGATTTGCGTTTCTCCTCTCGGAGCGGCTATGCCAACGTCGAGTTCGACGGTTTAGCAAATCGAGGCAGTAAATAGTTAATACTACTTACTTGATTTCTTTATGTGTCGTATGCTTGTTGCAATAACGACAGAATTTGCTCAACTCCAACCGAGCGGTGGTGTTCCGGCGGTTCTTCATTGTCGTGTAGCGGGATACACCAGCCGAGCGTTTAGCAGTGTTACTGCGACACTCAGTGCATTCCAAGGTGATGATAATACGAACGCCCTTTTTGGCTGCCATACTCTTTACAGACCCAACGCGGGAATAAAATAAACACAGTCTACAATTATCTCATGAAGATCGCTCGATCGGCAACTACTTACCAAAATATTGCCGGATTAAAGTGCGTATTTACCGAGCTGACGCAACCCGTTAAATCTTGCTATAACTAATAACTAACGCCACCTTATCGATCGGCGGTTAGTTGCTACCAGCGATCTTGTCTCATTTTATCCCCATGAATATCTCGACGATCGATCTTCAGACCACACTATATCAACTCGAACATTTCGCCGATCGATTGGTAACCGAACAACTGACGCAAATTACCTGGGTATCTATAGCAACGATCTTCTCGGCTGGATTGTTGACTAGTCTGACACCATGCACGCTATCGATGTTACCGATTACGATTGGGTATATCGGTGGCTACGAATACAAAAGTCGTTGGCAAGCCGCACTCCAATCGACATTTTTTTGCGCGGGAATTGCGACGACACTGGCGGGATTGGGGATATTTGCAGCCGTAGTAGGTAAAGTATACGGTCAAATTGGCTTGGGTTTGCCGATTTTTGTCAGCATAGTAGCAATTTTGATGGGATTAAATCTGCTCGAAGCTCTACCCTTCCAACTCCCCGATTTTGGCGGCATGGATTGGATTCCCAAAGATTTACCAAACGGTGCGCGATCTTATTTACTCGGTGTCACTTTTGGCTTAGTCGCATCACCTTGCAGCACACCAGTACTCGCGAGTTTACTCGCTTGGGTAGCCAGTACTGGAAATATTTGGTTGGGTACGGTACTCCTCCTGGCATATACGGCTGGTTATGTGGCACCATTAATATTGGCAGGTACATTTACAGCAGTTATTAAAAAGTTATTAGAAGTCCGCAAATGGTCGGGTTGGATTACCCCAACAAGTGGAATTCTCTTGATTAGTTTTGGGGTATTTTCATTACTAACTAGAATTCCCAGCTTTTAGTCTGCGATCGATCTTGAGAACAGACAAATCGATATGTTAATTTTAAATAATTTATAATAACTCCTCTTCTCGCCTCTGTCTTGTCTTGACGCGCTCGACCTGGAGGGAACCTCTAGAACGCACGTCGCTGTTGCACTACACTGTCGGGAAACCTGACAAGCGCGCACCGCTGCGGTTAAAACAAAACCAAACTTGCCTCTCACAGCTAATTTAGAACCGATATAAATACTTGTTTATTAGATTTAAATCTATATGGTAATCGAACTTAAATTACTAGCTAATTATAAAAAATTCAAAATCTAAAATCGAATGTCGATCGAATCTAACGTAGCTCCACTTAATTTTTGGCAAATACCACAACAATGGTGGCGTAAGAAAATAGTACCAGTAATTGCCAACCTTAAATTTGCGATCGCATTAGTACTGATTATCGCAGTTTTGAGCATTATCGGGACAGTCATCGAGCAGGGCGAAACGCCAGGATTCTATCAGACTAATTATCCCGAAAGTCCGGCTCTGTTTGGATTCCTAACTTGGAAAGTAATTCAAGTTATCGGACTAGACCATGTATACCGAACCTGGTGGTATTTAGCATTACTAGTGCTATTTGGAATTAGTCTGCTAACTTGTACTTTTACCACACAGTTACCGATGCTCAAATCGGCGCGGAAGTGGAAATTTTACGATAATCCTAAATTCTTTCAAAGATTGGCTCTGAGTGCCGAAATTGACGATCGCAATTTAGAAGCACTTTCTACCCAATTACAAACCCAGAAATACCAAATTTTTACAGAAGGCGATAAACTCTACGCGCGCAAAGGCTTAATCGGTAAAATCGGGCCGATTATCGTTCACGTCGGCATGATTCTTACTTTATTGGGTGGCGTTTGGGGAGCGATGACAGGGTTTCTCGCTCAAGAAATGGTGCCGAGCGGCGAAACATTTCAAGTTAAAAATATTCTCGATGCTGGCCCTTTAGCACGCAACCAAATTCCGAAAAATTGGTCGGTTAAAGTCAACCGATTCTGGATTGAATATACACCTGCTGGCACGATCGATCAATTTTATTCAGATCTATCAGTTGTCGATAATAGCAGTAAGAAAGAACTCGATCGGCAGACGATTTATGTTAATAAACCGTTAAAATATGATGGCGTTTATTACTATCAAACCGACTGGTCGATTTCTGGTGTCAAAGTCAGAATTAATAATAGTCCGATCTTCAGATTACCAATGGCGCAAATCGGACAAGGTGCCCAAAATCGAATTTGGGGAACGTGGATTCCCACTAAGCCAGATTTAAGTGAAGGTGTTTCGCTATTAGCGAAAGATTTACAAGGGACATTATTAGTCTACGATACCAAGGGGCAACTAGTCTCCAGTGTCCGCGCTGGTGGTGAGTTAGAAGTCAATGGCGTTACTTTAAAAGTCCTCGAAGTAATCGGCGGAACCGGACTCCAAATTAAAGCCGATCCGGGAATTCCGATCGTCTATTTAGGCTTTGGGTTGCTGATGCTAGGAGTAGTCATGAGTTACTTCTCACATTCCCAAATTTGGGCGGTAGTTAAGGACGGTAAATTGTATCTAGGCGGACGCACAAATCGCGCTCAAGTCGTGTTCGAGCGGGAAACGATCGCAATTATAGAAAAACTCCAGGATTCGGGTATAGATAATCTTACTGATGACGTACGGGTACCGACACTACTAAGCTAAGTTTTGTGTCGTAAGTTAGATAGTAAAAGTAGATCGATCGTTGAATTTAAGTTAATTTAATTTAACTTAAACTTACCCAAATTCTGATTGCCAACTCTGCTCACTTATGTTAAATTAAGCTCAGGTAGTAAATTACCCGTTGTCTAGTACAGCTATCCAATTATTATATTAGGAGGTGGTGCCCATGATCGAGAGTAGTACACGTCTGGGTCTCGAAACTGGAGTTAGCCGGCTGAGTGCTGGGACTGTCCTCTAGTAAACTTATCGGTTTGTCTATAGAATCGTTCTAGATTCACTCCTGTTTGTTTGTAGAGTTTCTCTCAGCAGCCAGGTTCCAGCGAACAGACCCCCTAGACCGCTCCTATTACTAGTACTGAGATTCTAAAATCTTATCTAGCAGTAGGAGCGGATAGTTTTTGGGCGTTAATTTAGCCTTCTCGCACGATGGTAAATGGCTGGCGGCGGGCAGGTTAGATCGCAATATTACCTTAGGTTAGCAGCCGGGGGCGACGGGGGGAGTTATTTGTTCGGTCGGTTTGTGGGTGAAATTATCGTCATTTCCCAAATCCGATCCCTGTTGCTAAGCATTTAGTAAAATCCGATCGTAATTTAGCCTCATCGAGATCTCGTCCGATAAAGACTAACTCATTTTTACGTTGCTCATCAACTCGCCACTCGCGATCGGGTTTACCATCAAATAGCATGTGTACGCCTTGAAAGACAAAGCGGTTTTTTTGTCCGTGAATATTTAAAATCCCTTTCATCCGAAAGATATTGGGGCCTTGATTTGGTAGTAGATCGCTCAACCAATCATTAATTTTATTGATATCCATCGCTCCCGATAGTACTAATGCTACTGACTTGACGGATTCATCATGAACGTGAGCTTCTTCACCCAAGAAATCTGGATCGATCGTCAGCGCGTGAGATAAATCGAAGCCACCAACTTCTAAAACTGCATCCATATTTACTTGGGCATTTTCAGTCCGATAAATCTTTGCCATCGCATTCATACTGCGAATTTTACGTTCGAGTTCGTCCAATTCAGCAACAGTAACTAGGTCAGTTTTATTCAACAAAATTGTATCGGCAAATGCAATCTGCTCTTGAGCTTCATCTGCATCCCAGTGAAGTTGAATATGCTTGGCATCTACAACAGTTACTACCGCATCTAAATGAGTATGCAGTTGGACATCTTCATCAACGAAAAAGGTTTGAATTACGGGAGCAGGATCGGCCAAACCAGTTGTTTCGATGACTAAATGGTCGAATTTATCGCGCCGTCGCATGAGTTTATCAATGATTCGTACTAAGTCACCACGTACCGTACAGCAAATACAGCCATTATTCATCTCAAATATTTCTTCGTCGGTACTGACAACCAACTGGTTATCAATGCCAATTTCGCCAAATTCATTCACAATCACGGCTACTTTCTTACCATGCTCGTAGGTCAGAATATGATTGAGTAGGGTGGTTTTTCCTGCGCCCAAGTATCCAGTTAGGACAGTGACTGGAACGGTGGCGTTGGAGGGATTATCTAAAGTGTTTACCATAATTGTTTTACCCTTATAAGTGAATTAGCGATCGGTGAAACTTTAAGCAGATGACTAATTATAGATCTTGCTTAAAAAAAGTGAGGTTCCGATTTTTAGCAAGATCGAATCTGCACTACAAATATTGGCTGGGGCTAGTTTCGATCCGGCATTGATAAATATCGCAGCAAATTCAGCGATCTGAATCTAATTGTGTACTAACTTACAAGTCCAATTGACAGTAAGCGACTCTACGTTTTAAGATAATTCTAATTTGTGTCGATAATGATTCTCATTCTAGCATAAATCAATCGCCATAGATGCTGTGCCTCACACAAGACTCATCGACCAAAACTTACCCATCCAATATTCGATCGTGAAAATTAGCCCTCGTCGCTCAGACTCAAAACACCCACTGCGTTTTAACTGGATCGTCTCATCACTACTAACATTCGGGATGCTCACTGGATGCACCACCCCTGCCAGCAAACAACCTACAGATGCCGCTAACCCCACTGCTAGCGAAACTACTCCAGCCACAACTCCAGCCGCAACTACGGCTAGCAGTCCGAAAGTAGTTGTGACTAATACTATATTATGCGACTTGACCAAACAAATTGCAGCTAGCACCGTAAATGTAGTCTGCTTGCTTGCACCTGGTAGCGATCCTCATGTTTATAAACTGACACCAGAAGCCAGACAATCGATTGAGGATGCCAAACTCGTCTTATATGGTGGCTATGATTTTGAACCAGAGCTAGTCAAAGCGATTAAGGCGACATCTAACCCCGCTCCGAAAGTAGCCGTACATGAAGTTGCCGTACCGCAACCTCAGACATTTGAGGAAGATGGTAAAAGCACAACAGATCCGCATGTTTGGCATAATGCCCAGAATGGGATTAAAATTGCTGAAACGATCGCAACTAGTTTAGAAAAAGTTGTCCCAGCCCAATCAGCAACTTACAAGCAAAATGCCCAAAAATTAACTTCAGAAATCGGGCAACTCGATACTTGGATTAAATCGCAAATAAACACAATTCCTGCTGCTAAAAAAGTATTGTTTACCACTCATGATGCACTAGGGTATTACTCAAAAGCTTATGGTATTCCAGTTGATGCTTTAGAAGGATTGAGTACAGAAGAAAAGCCAAATGCAGCTAGAGCCAAAGAACTAGTTGGTAAAATTAAAAAGGCACAAGTACCGACTATTTATGCAGAGTTGACACTCAATCCTAAACTAATTACTGCGATCGCTCAAGAAGCAAAAGTAAAAGTAGCACAGCAGGAAATCTATGCTGATGGATTGGGTGAAGCGAATAGTCCAGGTGGAACTTATCAGCAGATGTTAGTTTCCAATACTAAAGCGATCGTCGAAGGATTGGGTGGTAAATATACACCTTTTGTAGCTAAATAAGTTCTATTCATCTAATTGAATCGATCTAAAATAAGCGATTCTCTTTCAGAGAATCGCCTATCAGCTAAATAACAGATTCGCCCGATTTAACTAGTTCGCGAATCACACTCACACAATTAGGGCAACCACAACCAAATTTAGTAAAGGCTGCTAGTTGTAGCCGTCTTTGGTAACTTGCAGACAACAGCGACTGTTCGTTTCGATCCGATTGTCGAATCTTGGTTGAATGCCCAGCGCGAACGGCTAAACCAGCGATCTGGAGATCGCCGCCTTTGGTACTCTGTACTGGCATCCCCTGACTGGGACTACCAAACAGAGTAGCTGCGAGGATCGAGCCAGAACAGGCCATAATCGTCAATTTATTGGCTTCCATTGTCATTAACCGAGATTGGTGTACGACTCTAGTGTGCCCAGGCTAGATCGGAGAATTGCCAAGATATTGATAATAATAATCATTTTATGTGCTAAACCGATCGCGATCGAGACCCAAATTGACGTTAACTAAATTTTAGATTGTTGTATCGATCTGCTCTATCGCCAACTGGTAAAAGTCGAGAATCTGGCGATCTTGCAGGCTATAGAATACGTGCCGCCCTTGTTTGCGAAAATTGACCAATCGGATTGCCCTGAGCGTTCTTAACTGATGGGATACAGCCGATTCGTTCATCTCCAATATCGCCGCTAGATCGCCAACGCACATTTCTTTTGCTGCGAGGATCGAGAGAATTCGCAACCGATTGGGATCGGCTAGAAAGCCCAAAAATTCTGACAGACGCTGTGCCTTCTCCACCGAGAGCATTTCGGTGGGTGGGGAATTTGCATCGTCAGAGTGAGTGGGATGGGGAGCTTCACAACAAAGATCTTCCCCATTTTCGATCGTTACTGGTTCGGTAGATCGATCTGACATTTATTTGTCGCAGCCACAGCCTGTATGTCCGCAACCTTGTCCGGTAGTATGACCATTCGCACAAGCATCGCCGCAGTAATGTTTGCCGTCTTTGACGATCGCATCAGAGAGCGAAACGATACACAGGCAAGAGTTACAAGCACATTTCATTTGGGTAACAGTAGACATGATGGTTCTTTTGTTTAGTTATCTTAATATCCTAACACATGAATGCACATTCAGGTATTGACAAGTAGAAATCTTCACAATTTCCACTTGTCGTAAAATGCTAGAAATCGCTCAGACAGATTTATAATAGCGATCGAATCGCTTAGAAATATTTAAAATGAAATTATTTAACTTACTATGGCTACCTGCGGCGGGAATGGTTGGAGCCACATATCTCGCTCAAGCTAATCAGCCCCAACCTCAGCCGGAGACAACAACATTCAAAGTCTGGAAAATTCAACCAGTAGCAGCACCTGTTATCGACCCCAAATCTGCCCACCAAGCTTTACTCGCACGACAAAAACAGCTTGCTGGGAAAAGTTTTAGTTGTGATTGCAATGGCTGTAGAATTGCGGCACAGCAATTAGGCGTGACGCTGAATTAGATCCCAAGTTCGCCCGATTTTACTTCTTGGCGAATCGCCGTTACACAATTGGTGCAGCCACACCCAAATTTACTCAGAGCTGTTTGCTGCAATCGGCGTTCGTAATTCAATGGTGAAATCCCGTCTTCAGTCGATTGGGAAGTATTAACTCGATTCTCTGGCACAGATGCTCCATCTACAACTTGGAGATCGCGTTGGCATCGCCTACCGAAGGTAATCGCCAAAGCTTTGCAGTGGCATGGCATAACTGGGATCTGTAAATAGTGCAGCAGCTAGGATCGAACCAGTACAAGCAATTACGGTTAACTTATTTTTGTCCATTATCGGCGCGGGATGAGTGGATAGCACTATTATATGCGACCGAAACTCGAATTTAAGTTTAATTCGATCGGGGAGGTGTATCGATCGATGACCGATCGCTGGATGGTTCGATCGATCGAGATCGTTAATTACACCTTTGCCCAATTGCCCCAGACTGCTAGAGTTAGCCCTGGATCGTAGATATTGACGAACATCGTGCGACCACCTGGAGCAAAACAAGCCCCAGCAAGTTCGCTATTATCTCTGGCATTGCGGGCGAAAGTATAAGTTCCACCTTGTGGGGTAATGCCGACTAATCTTTGTTCGCCTCTACCATCTTCGCAAGCAATCAAATGACCATTTGGTGTGAGCGTGATATTATCGGGCATGTCAATGATGTTAGCGTCGTTCGGTTCTAAAAATAGTTCGATCGATCCACCGTTTTTAGCAGTTTTTCCAGGGGTGTATTTCCAGATTTGTCCATTACCTCTGGCTTCTTGCCCTGGAGCGACTTGGAGATTTGCCAAAACATTACCGCCTTGGGTACAGGTAAAGTAAAAAGAGCCGTTAGTATGGCAGATGCCTTCCCCGCGCATAAATTGAGCGGCACCTTTGCTAAAACCTTCCTTTTGGACGGTATTTTCGAGCGGATTTGGTTCTTCAATTCGCACCCATTCTACAGCGAATTTTTGCCGAACTGGGAAGTTTTGTCTGGTATTAATTTGGGGTTTGCCGACAATTTTGAGGGCTTCAAGGGTGCCGCCTGCGGCTAATTTTCCAGGCTGTTTAGGAATAAAGCGGTAGAATAATCCAGTCGGATCGTCTTCGGTTTGATAGACAATCCCAGTGCGCGGATCGATCGAAATCGCTTCGTGGCGAAATCTGCCCATTGCGACTAATGGTACTGGTACCACTGGCGTTTGGCTATCGATCGGGACTTCAAAATTATAGCCGTGAGGTTTGGTTACGCTCCCTTTGCCTGTATCTGGCATTCCTGGCATGGCAGTATTTTCTTCGCAGCTAATCCATGTCCCCCAAGGTGTTGTACCGCCAGCGCAGTTGACATTAGTTCCCGCTAGAGATACATATTCTTTAGTTAACTGGCGATCTCGATCGATCGTGAGAGTTGTGGCACCGCCCCTACAATTGGGATCGTACATCCGATCGGGAGCAGCCATGACGCGAGACTTATCATTCAGCCTAAGTTCGTGATTGCGAACTAAAATTGTCGAGCCATTTTTACCTTCAAAAGCAGCCATGCCATCGAAATTACTGGCGGCGATCGTGCCATCGCTCATCTGCTTGCCGCTTTGGGAAACGATTGTGTACCTAAATCCCGCAGGTAGATCTAAAATTCCGTTGGGATCTTTGACTAACGCACCGTAACCCTTAACTTGCGGTGATTTGAGTGCCGATATTGCCGCAGATGGGCGATATAGATGTTCTAATCCAGCGAGGACAAAGCTACTGGTAGCACTTGCCCCAGCCAGTGTCAAGAAATGACGGCGGGAAATAGACATAGGGAGAAATTATCAATTGGGGTCAGTATTGCTACCGAAGATTATAACAACTACTCAAGTTGTTCCTGGCTAAATTAGTCACATTTCGAGACGATCGCGGAGGCAATTAATCTCGATCGAATGATGAAAGCGATCGCCTCACTTGTCTGAGCAGTGATTAACGATCGAGTGGACTCACAACACCTCGCCCACCACGATTCAAAACGTGGGTATAAATCATCGTAGTTTTGACATCTTTGTGACCCAGTAGTTCTTGAATAGTACGAATGTCATAACCACTCTGAAGCAGGTGGGTGGCAAATGAATGACGAAATGTATGGCAACTAACCCGCTTGGAGATCTTAGCCATTCGCACGGCTTGTTTGAGAGCTTTCTGCAAGCCACTTTCATGGAGGTGAAACCGGACAATCCCGCTACCTCTGGGATCTTGACAGCGAGTTAACGCGGGAAAAGCATATTGCCAAACCCATTGACGAGGAGCATTGGGATCTTTGCGACTGAAAGCAAAAGGTAATATAGTTGCCCCATAGCCGAGTTCTAAATCTTGCTGATGGATGAGGCGAACTTGTTGAATGTGAATTTGCAGAGGTTCAACAACGCTTTGAGGTAGCAGTGTGACTCGATCCTTACCACCTTTGCCGCAGCGGATGACCATTTGAGACTGGGCAAAGTCGATGTCTTTGATTCGTAGCTGCATACATTCGCGCAAGCGCAGTCCGCTACCGTAGAGTAGTTGCAGCATTAGCCGATGAACTCCGGTGGTTTGGTGAATGATGGCAAAAGCTTCATCGGGAGAAAGCACGATCGGAATTTGCTGTGGACGTTTGGCACGAATGGCATTAATGCGGCTATCTAGTTCTTGCTGCAAAACTTGGCGATACAGAAATAAAATTGCGTTGAGAGCCTGATTTTGGGTAGCGGCTGCAACATTACCTTCGACTGCTAGATGAGTTAAAAATTCCTCTATTTCTGGGACTCCCATATCTTTGGGATGACGCTTGTTATGAAACAAAATATATCGAACAATCCATTGCACGTAGGTTTCTTCAGTGCGGTAGGAATAATGCTTGAGGCGGATTACATCCCTAACTTGGTCTAGGAGCTTCTTAGGCGGATTTTGCATAATGTTACAATATGTTGAAAAATTCAGCAGATCCACCTTAAATAGAATGATAGGTGGAAAATTTCTGCTTTTGCACAGGGAATATGCTGAATTTTTCAGTCTATCTACCCAAATTTGGGTGAATAGGTGGAAAGTTTCCGCCCAATAATAGTT
>NZ_JANPLS010000017.1:0-17067 GCF_031422475.1 Chamaesiphon sp. VAR_48_metabat_403 | reverse complement strand
AAGGGGATTTGCTCGCTGGTACTCATCTTGCGTCCACTGCACGCGCTCTGGGTCGCGCAGGTCGATCCCATTCCAGCCGTGATGCAAGCGATGTAGCAGCGTATAGGTGCCATAGGGCCAGAACATCGGCCAGGTGGTCAGACGGGGCAAAATCGTCTCAAACCACGGCCAGCCCGTGAGGGTGCGGTGAACCGTATCGTGACTACAGATAATCCAGAACGCATAAAAGATGCCAGCGATTGCCGTAATTGCCATGAATGCAAACAGATAAAAGATGCCAGCGATTGCCGTAATTGCCATGAATGCAAACAGATTGTTGACTGACCAGGCTAGTGCCATTAAACCAATCGCGATCGCGCCAATCGTCATAAACCGGAATAAGCCAACCAGAGGATCGACCTGACGTAAATCGGCGATTGCGGTATGCAGTTCTGTTGCGAGCGTGTCTGAGTTCAAAATACTACTCATACCGTACCTTCTATCTGAACGCACTGCTACGGGGTAATTTAATTCGATCGATCGGATCGCGGTCGATATTTATAAACTCGCCGCGAGACAATCTTACGATAAACGATCGATATGAGAAACTTGTGAGTAAAACTACAGTAGCAGACGATCGGTTGCTAATTATAGATTGCTCAGATTATTTTAATTGAAGGGGAACCATTCGATTTCACATAACTATCGATCGCCTTCTAATTTATTGCCCTCACAAGTTCCTCACATCTTCAACTTAAAATTAGAAATACAAAACCCCCATCCGTTTCGTGTCAACTTGATGATATATAAATCAGAGTTAAATATCTACGAATGAAACATCTGATTTTCAATCGTAATTTTGATAAAAATTATTACATCAGCAGAAATCCTATTATGAATAAGATTGACATCAATAAATCTATCCCAGAAGAGCGGTGGCTGGAGTTTTTCGACCAGTTTTCTGATGGTAATAGTGGACGACATATATCAATTGAAATATTGGGTGGGGAACTCGGTGACTTAGAACTGATTCAGAATGCACCTTTGATGGCGATGGTTTACGATCCGCCTCAAAAGGGCAATAAATTGACGATTCGGCAAAGCCGACGCTTCGCGAACGAAACTGGTAAAGATGAGGTAACTTACGCTCATACCGTCGATGCCCCCAAAGAGGTATTAACCGGACAGGATGCCAACGGCATCATGCTGGCGGTGCAGATTCGTGACGCTATGGGGATACCAACTTTGATTAAGTTACAACCTAATTGAGCTAAAGCGATCTAAGTAGAAATCAACCTTATGTAGATTTTAAAATACTGATGAAAACATTACTTTTATGGCCACAAATGCCCAATTCCTTCTGGTCTTATCAAGAGACCTTAGATTTGGCAGGTTTGAGATCGACCAATTCACCCTTGGGTTTGATTACCATCGCCGCTATGTTGCCCCAGGATTGGGAAATCCGCTTGTTCGATCGCAACGTTCGTCCCGAAACTGCTGCCGATTGGGACTGGTGCGAGCTGGTAATTATTTCAGCGATGATCGTTCAGAAAGCCGATTTTTGTAGTTTAATCGATCGCGGTATTAAGTTAGGTAAAAGAGTCGCCGTCGGTGGGCCATTTCCCACTTCAATTCCCGCAGTCGCCCAACAAGCTGGCGCGCATTATCTGATTTTAGATGAAGGGGAATGTACCATACCCCTATTTTTAGCTGCGCTAGAGCGGGGTGAATGTTCGGGTATATTTCGGAGTGCCCAGAAACCAGATCTAACCCAAACCCCGATTCCCCGCTTCGATTTGCTAGATGTAGATGCTTATTTAGCCATGACTGTCCAATTTTCGCGCGGTTGTCCGTTCCAGTGCGAATTTTGCGACATTATCAATCTGTACGGACGCAAACCGCGCACCAAAACGCCCGCTCAGATGTTAGCCGAATTAGAAGTACTCTATCAAATGGGTTGGCATCGGTATGTATTTCTCGTCGATGATAATTTTATCGGCAACAAACGCAATGCCAAGGTATTTTTAAGAGAGTTAATTCCCTGGATGGAAGCCAGGAATTATCCATTTATTCTCATCACCGAAGCATCGCTAAATTTAGCTGAAGATGATGAGTTAATCGAGCTGATGGTAAAAGCAGGAATTACAATCGTCTTTATGGGAATAGAAACACCCGATACCGATAGTCTCTTAGGCATTCATAAAATTCAAAATACCCGTCAATCTCTGCTCGAATCCTGCCATAAAATTACCCGCAAGGGCTTACAAATTATGTCTGGTTTCATTATGGGTTTCGATAACGAACGGGCGGGAGCTGGCGATCGGATTCGCACGTTTATCGAAGCTGCCAATATTCCCCAAGGTCAATTCAGCTTATTGCAAGCTTTACAAAATACCGAAATGTGGCAACGGTTAGAACGGGAAGGTAGATTGACTGAAGGTTTGGCGACTGTCCATCAGGGAGCGATTATGAATTTTATTCCCACCCGCCCAGTGGCAGAAATTACTACCGAATATATCGATGCCTTTTGGCAAATCTATGAGCCGCTCGCCTACTTAAAACGCACGTTTCGCTGTTTTATGATGATGAATGGCTGGCGCGGTAAAAGTCGCCGTCCGATTACCGCCCATGAAGTCAGTTTGTTTAGCAAACTTTGCTGGAAACAGGGAGTAATGCGAAATACGCGCTTCTATTTCTGGTGGCAATTATTAGTTATTACTATCTTCAAACCGCAATTGCTATATGACTATATCACGACGTTAGGGGTGGGCGAACATTTCTTTAATTATCGCTACGAAGTTCGCGCTCAACTCGAACGCCAACTCGCTGAAATTGAAGCAGCAAAAACGCGAGACTCACTCGCTGAAAACCCAGATCTTAGTTTGGTTTATGACATCGCTGGCAAAAAGTAAGGCAGTAGATATTCAGCCAATAATTTATCTTGTCGTTCGCATCGCGTCCGCGACAGCGGAATCGCGATCGACGCAGGAGAAAGCAAAATGGATAACCATCGTCTCAATCTCATCGATGCCTTGCTCCGTTGTCCCAAAGGACAGGAGTGGTTGCTGATTCAGCAGCACGAAAATTTAATCGATCGCGAACTCTTAGCTATTATGGAACACTCTGTCGATCGATCCATCTAACCTTACTCCCGCACCGATCGCCGCCGAGTTGCAATCCGATCGAGCGCACACATCCATTGTCGGAGATAACCATAAACGCCCGCAAACTCGGCAATATCGCCTTCCAAGCCCACCGCTATCATCAATATCTTCCCCGATCGACCCTATGCGGCTTGGCTGAGTACCCCCAGCGAAGAGTCTACAAAGTTTTTAACTTTTAACTTAGAGATCTAACCAAGGTATCGGGAGCTAAAAAGTGAGCGATATGATAGGCTCTTTCTTCAGTTTTTAGCAAAATTTGCTCGTATAGATACCGTGTCGCACGATCGCCCAAACTTTCAGCTTGACTGGCTTGGCTGCGGATCAGCGCGATAATTGCTTGTTCGCTCACCAAGTCATTTTCTAACATCGTCCGACAGTTAAAGGCACCATCGGCTTCAGGAGTGAAACAACAAAGTTCTGCCAACTTGGTAAAACTAGCCGCAGGGACTCCGCCTAAGCCATCTAAGCGTTCGGCAACATCATGAGCGTGACTTTTGAGTTGTCCATAGCTATCTTCAAAAAACTCGTGCAGCGAGTAAAATTCTGCGCCTTCGACCACAAAGTGATGCTTTTGATATTGCAAATATAAAGCCTGAAAACTTGCCAAAGCGATGTTTAATCCCTCACAGACTGGCTCGGTTACCGTGAGATCTAATCCCACGACATTAGCTCCGACTTCACCAAATCCCCGCATTAAGCTCTGTGCTGTTGTCATAAATTTCTCGCTCTCTATTATCAAGGTTAACTTTTTAAGACTAGACTGCTGAGGTTACAACTAATGACTACCGATCGGTCTAGAAAAGTACTATTAATTAGATACTTTAACACGAGTAGTTCTGGTCGAGGGGTCCACTGTAAACCTTGTCATTGCTAATCTTCACCCACCAGCAATCGTTCGAGTAAATTCACTATCGATAAGTTTTACTAACAGCTACAGTGCGATCTATTCGTCTGTAATCTAAGCTTTCAGACATTTTCAAAGGTTTTTAGCCAGAATTAATGTCGATCGATGCAAACATAAATATTAACTTGTTGCTTCAAATTATCATTTAGGGTATTCTAGATTTAAGCACAAGCATCTTTGGCGTAGCCTCTAGAAACGAGAATCCCCATCAAAATGGAACAAGTAAATGATTCAGACTGGATTTTCATCATCGACACAGCTTGGGGCGATCGCTGGCAGATACATCGTCGTCTTCAAGAGTTAGAAATTCCTTGTGAATGTTCCACCGGGCAGCTTTTAGTAGTAACAGTGAACACGCCCACAGCGGCAATTCAAGTTTGGAGCGTGACACGACAGCAATCGATTCCGCATGGCGGAGGCTTTGCCAACGGGCGCAGTCAATCGATCGATTTGTTGAATCGCTGTTTCAATCTACAAGCTGTTGGCATCGCCTTTCAGAACGAGAATAGCCATGACAGTGAATTACTTAATGACTAATGAAGCTTATTTTCAGCTAGAGGGCGAATTTTTAGGAGTTTGCGCGATCGATGGTTACAAGCTTAAATATCTGCGCCTCAGAACCGCAGACCGAGATATCATCATCAAGGTGCCTAAGCAGCTCAGATTGGCGATGGTTTATCGGTTAGCCATTGGCGATCGTCTTCGTTGTGAAGGCATCCAAAAAGATGGGAAATTCAAGGCATCGGCAATTGAAAAAGTCGAAGCTACGCCAGCGACTGCGGCAGATCGATCTCCACTATTAGCTAGATTCTCCGCCGGAGCAACTGAGCCAACGAGATCGTCTCCTGAGAACGAGCCAAAAGTTAAGATTCTCATTTGTCAAAAGTCACACTGTCACAACAATGGTGGCAAAGAAATCTACTCGGCTTTGGTAGCACAACTAAGTAGTCATGATTTAGACGATCGGGTGACTTTGAAAACCACTGGTTGTCTTAAATGTTGCAAGCAAGCTCCTAATTTAGTAGTTTTACCTGTTGGCAAAACCGCCGATTCAGCAGCCTCGCCACTGGATCGTCAATCTAGCTATCGGAATGTGAGTATTTCTCAGATTCCAGCAATTATCTCTAGAGTTAATTACCACCTGTCGATCGAGTCAAAGTAATCGATCCAAGTTGCTACTTACTGAACGATTGCTCGCATGAAGTGGAGAGACTCTGTACCGATCGATACTTGCAATCCTAAGTAAATTCCCCTTCGCCTTGCCAATAATATTCAGTTTTAACAGTAGCTGTGGCAATATAAGCACAAATTGTTGATAACTTATCGCAAATATTTGTTCGGCATTATTACTGAGTCATGACAAATTTCAGAAATCGGGTAATCCTGTAAATGCTTTTACCAGAGTGTTCTAGCCGATCGAGCGTCAGATTTAATTAAGTGAAAATGCTTGACCTTAGTTAAAAAGATTTGTGATAATATGTCAATAGTTATAACTTTGTCTGTAAACTCTAAGAATTATGAAACAATCGAGTTTCAGTGCCACATCCAGACGGAATGCCGACAAAAATCTGTTGACGATCTTACTGGCTGGGGTAGGTGGCTCACTGGCATTTCACGTTGCTGCGTTCGCTGGAGTCGCTCATTGGTGGAAACCCGTCGTGGCGATTGACGAACCGATGGAAATTACGATGGTGGATACCGCGCCAGAGCCGCCGCCAGTCAAACCTGCGCCCACGCCAAAACCAGTCCCGATCGTCAAGGCAGAGCCGAAACCAGTCCCGATCGTTAAGGTACCCGCTAAATTAGAGCCAAAACCAGTTGCTGCTAAACCAATCCCGATCGTCAAGACAGCCGCATCGCTCGATAATCTCGTCGATCGTCAACCCGCCAAACCAGTTAGTAAACCCGTACCCAAACAAATCGCTCCACAGCCAACGCCTGTAATTCCACCAGCTTTTCCCGAACAACTATTTAAATCGCCACAACCAGCAGCGAAAACTCCGGTAGCACCCAAGCAAAAGGTAGCTTCTCAACCAAAACAGCAGAAAATAGTCACAGAGCCTCAACCGGGAACGCCCATCGGTGAAAATCAATCGGGGTTAGCGAGCAACTCACCCAATCGCCAACTTGCCGCCCGCTCGACGGATACCCCCACACCAACTCAGGAGCAAGATTTTGGGCAGGTGACACCGAGCAAAGTTAATGCGCCGACTGAAGACATCGCTCCTAGCAGTAACAACCAGTCGGGCTTGACTGGCAACCCCGTTAATAATACCAAGTTAGCTGGTAGATTAGCCGGAAATAATACTAGCTCTTCTACTGACGATAACTTTGGGGAAATCGCACCGAGCAAAATTAAAACACCTACCGCCGACGACTTTGCAGGCTCCAGTAACAACCAGTCAGGATTGGCAGGTAAACCTACTAGCGGCGGAAAGCTAGGCACCAGATTAGCAGGGAACGCTCCTAGTAGTAATACTAGCGATGGCGATCCTGCTGGTGTCGCTCCAGGCAAGAGTTGGAACAGTGCTAGAGCCGAGCCAGGTGCTGGCTTGAAACCTAATCCAGGGAATAGCGACGGTGACGATGCGGGTGGTGGCGTGTTTGGCTTGCAATGTATTAAAAGATGCGAAATTAGCGGACTGGTAGATTTAGAAGATCGCGACGGTGGTAAGGATAAATTACGGATTAAGATCGCGATCGATCCCAAAGGTAATGTCACCAGAGCGAGTGTCGCCAAATCTAGCGGTAATTCGACAATCGATCGAGTTGTGATTAATGGAGTCAAACAAATGCAATTTAGCCCTCCCGGCAAAATTGTCGAACGAGTAGTCAAGGCGAATATATTACTATGATTATGATGATTAGCACGATCGGGATGATTAGGTTGCTAGTAATAGCAAAACCGCTCGATAATTTTCGGCATTTTTAGTACCGATACCAGAATATTTTTTAGATACAAAGTTATTTGGGTTATATGAATTATTTCAAAATATTAATTACGAGTGCAATTGGAGTTGCAGTTTCACTGTCTCAAGCTCACTTAGCGATCGCGGCAAGCATCACATTACTCGATGGGAGTAAGTGCGAGGGCGAGGTTAGCAAGGGAGTTTTAAACGGGCAAGCTACTTGTAAATATGCCAGCAAAGATACCTATACTGGAGCTTTTAAAGATGGTAAGTTTTCTGGAACTGGCAAGTATACATTTGCCGCTGGTGGCAGCTATCAAGGCACATTTAAAGACGGTCAAATTGAGGGTAAAGGAGTAAGAACTTATCCAGATGGCGATCGCTATGAAGGCGATTTTGTCAAGGGCGAACCCAATGGTATTGGTAACTATCTTGCTGCTGGTGGCGGCGGTTATCAGGGCGAATTCAAAAATGGCTCTCCCGCAGGTAAGGGGACATTTACTTTCAAAAATGGCGATCGCTGTACCGGAATCGCGACTAATACTCAACTCAATGGAGCTGGTACTTGCGAATACAAAAATGGCAATAGTTATCAGGGTAATCTAGCTAATGATAAGCCAGACGGTAAAGGTACCATGACTTTTGCCGATAAGAGTACCTATACTGGCGACTTTAAAGCCGGACAATTTGCAGGGACAGGTACGCGCAAATATAAAAATGGTAACATTTACACTGGGCCGTTTGTAAATGGTGCGCCGAGTGGCAAAGGATCTTTAACTCTAGTCAGTGGCGATAACTATACAGGTGATTTTGTCAGTAGTAAGTTTAATGGTTCTGGTGCGTATAAATTTAGAAATGGCGATAGTTATACCGGACAATTTAAAGACGGTAAATTTGCTGGCAAAGGCGCGATCGTCACGGGTGGTAATCGTTGTGAGGGAGAATTTAGCAATGGCGAACTAAACGGTACAGCTACCTGTAAATATAGAGGTGGCGAACAATTTACTGGCGAATTTAAAGATGGCGATCGCGATGGCAAAGGAGTATTAACTGCTGCCAACGGTAGTAAAATAGAAGGAACTTGGAAAGCGGGGAAAATGCAATAATATGGACGACTTTATTAAGACTTTTAATGCAGGTGGCGCGGTAATGTACCCGCTGCTACTTGGTTCGATCCTCACGATTGCCCTGGGAATCGAAAGAATGTATTTCTGGACTAAAATCGGTCGTAGAGAGAAGCCGATGATTAGGGCAGTATTAGATTTATATCAGAATGGATCGCCACTGGTCATCGATCGACTCGAACGCGAACAAGATCTACCGATCGCCAGAATCTTTATGGCGGCAATCGGGCTAAAAGATGCGACACCTGACGAATTTCGGTTGGCACTAGAGAGCGAAGCTCATGCCGAAATTCCGATCTTGCGGAGATTTATCGATATTTTTGACGCGATTATTGGTTTAGCTCCACTGCTGGGACTTTTGGGTACGGTAACAGGCTTAATCGCTTCATTCTCTTCTCTAAAAATTGGTCAAAGCGTTGGGGCTGGTTCTAATAACGTAGTCGGCGGTATTGCTGAAGCTTTAATTAGTACGGCAACAGGCGTAATTGTTGCCGTGATGGCTTCTCTTTGTGCGAATCTATTTCGGGCACTATACCAACGGCAAATGTCTCAAATCCAAGAATCTACAGGTCAATTAGAATTAATCCACCGTCGTAATTGGCAACAGTAATCATCGTTAGTTAAATAAATTTGCAACTATCGTTCGATTTTAAAACAGGGGTATT
Source organism: Chamaesiphon sp. VAR_48_metabat_403 (assembly GCF_031422475.1). Classification (NCBI taxonomy): domain Bacteria; kingdom Bacillati; phylum Cyanobacteriota; class Cyanophyceae; order Gomontiellales; family Chamaesiphonaceae; genus Chamaesiphon; species Chamaesiphon sp. VAR_48_metabat_403. The sequence continues at coordinate 8,322 of NZ_JANPLS010000017.1, read as the reverse complement.
TCATGAATTACCCCTGTTTACTTCAATGTTCATTTTATCAATCATAACTTTACAAACATGCGATTATTAACTGACACCGACGATCGTGCGCCTGAAGTAAATATCGTTCCATTGATGGACGTTATCTTCGCAATTTTAACCTTTTTTGTAATGACATCCCTATTACTAAGTCGGACTGAAGGATTGCCCGTCAATCTTCCTGGTGCAAGTTCTGGTAAAACTCAAGATCAGACTAAAATTGTCGTGACGATCGATCCTCAAGGGGCGATCGCTCTCAACCGTCAACCGACAGATTTAGCTAGCTTAACGCCTAAAATTCAGGCACTAGGGGCTAAAAATCAGGAATCGCTAGTGGTAATTAATGCCGATGAAAAAGTCGGACACGGACAAGTAGTTGCGGTAATGGATCGAGTTCGCCAAATTCCAGGAGTGAAGATGGGAATTGCAACTAAGAGAAAGTAAGTAGCAAGATCGGGTATAATTGAGTCAGGCGGGTAGTTAAAGGTTTCGCTGAGCTTGGTATCAGATTGGGCAATTCAACGATCGGTACGATCGTCAAAGAGTATTATTTGACATGAACCAAGCAGCTAAACTATGTCAACAACAAGGCAATACTCCTCCATGATTCACATCTACGATACGACGCTTCGCGATGGCGCGCAGAGAGAAGGATTGACTTTATCGGTTGAAGATAAACTCAAAATTGCCAGACAACTCGACAAATTAGGCGTACCGTGGATTGAAGGTGGTTGGCCGGGTGCTAACCCTAAAGATGGGGAATTTTTTCGACGGTTGCAGCTAGAACCGTTAACTCAGGCGCAAGTAGTTGCGTTTTGCTCTACCCGTCGCCCTGGTGGATTGGCGGCTGAAGATAAAATGCTAGCCGCGATTCTAGCCGCTGGAACGCAGTGGGTGACGATTTTTGGTAAATCATGGGATCTGCATGTTACTGAGGGCTTAAAGACCGATTTAGCCGAGAATCTGGAGATGATTCGCGACTCGATCGAGTACCTAATTTCTCAAGGTAGGCGCGTAATTTACGATGCCGAACATTGGTTCGATGGTTACAAGGCAAATCCCGCATACGCGCTTCAAACTTTGCAAACTGCGGTCGCGGCTGGTGCGGATTGGCTGGTATTTTGCGATACTAATGGGGGGACGCTGCCCCAAGAAATTACCCAAATTGTCAGCGACGTAACTAATACTCTCGATCCTCAGCGACAGCTTCAATTTGGCATCCACTCGCACAATGATTGCGAACTAGCCGTAGCCAATGCGATCGCAGCGGTGACTAGTGGCGCGACAATGGTACAAGGCACCATCAACGGCTATGGCGAACGCTGCGGTAATGCCAATCTCTGCTCGATTATTCCCAATCTCCAACTCAAACTCGGCTACTCCTGTCTCCCCGACACCAATCTCACCCGCCTGACACAGGTAAGTAGATTCGTCAGCGAAGTCGTTAACGTCGCCCCCAATGATTACGCCGCCTTCGTCGGTAAATGTGCCTTCAGCCATAAAGGTGGCATCCACGTCTCTGCTGTCGAACGCAACCCGCTCACCTACGAACATATCGCCCCCACCCAAGTCGGCAACGAACGCCGCATTGCAATTTCCGAACAATCGGGATTGAGTAACGTGTTAATTAAAGCCAACGCCATGGGATTGACACTTACTAAAGAAGATCCGCGTACCCGCCAAATTTTAGCCAAACTCAAAGAATTAGAATATCAAGGCTATCAATTTGAAGGAGCCGAGGCGAGTTTTGAACTATTAATGCGCGAAATTTTAGGACAAACCTCGACGTTATTTACCATCCAAGATTTTCAGGTACATTGCGCAATTCTCCCGAAAAGAGACTATGCTAATGCCACCCAACATCACTCCCTCGCGACAATTAAAATCGCCGTCGATGGACAAAATATTCTCGAAGCTGCCGAAGGAAATGGCCCAGTATCGGCTCTAGATGCCGCCTTACGCAAAGCCCTAAGTCAATTTTATCCAGAGTTAAATAAATGCTATCTCACCGACTATAAGGTGCGAATTATCGACGGCGGTGCGGGAACTTCGGCAGTAACTCGCGTTTTAGTAGAGTCGAGTAATGGACTGCATCGATGGACGACGATCGGGGTTTCTGATAATATCCTTGAAGCATCCTATCAAGCTGTCGCCCAAGGGATTGAATATGGCTTATTAGTGCGCTCTCCTCAAACTTGCAGTTTGGTAGATGTAAAATGACGTTCGATTATGCTGTCCTTACCCTGAGATAGTAGGGGCAATTCATGAATTGCCCCTACTATCTACCTCAAACAGCGAGATTTTTAAGTCGATTAATTTGTCGGTGGTAAAATTACTCGTTTTGCCAAACCGAGCTGTTGTAATAATTTAATCGACCACCAAGTCATATCGATTTCCCACCACTGCCAACCACCTTTGGCAACATTAGGATAAGCGTGGTGATTGTTGTGCCAGCCTTCGCCGTAAGTTAACAACGCCGCCCACCAGAGATTGCGAGAGTTATCATCCGACTCGTGGGTGCGATAACCAGTAATGTGACTGGCAGAATTAATCAGCCAAGTACTGTGCCATAAAATCACCGCACGGACAGCTACACCATAAATTACAAACGACCAACCGCCGATCGCATACAGTAGCAATCCGACTGGAATTTGCAATAACAAGAAATACTTATCTAGCCACACATAATAAGCATCTTTCGCTAAATCTGGCGCGTTGCGCTTGTATTCATCGAAGTTGAAAAAATTGGCCTTAGGATAGAAAATCCATAACATGTGACTCCACCAGAATCCCCGTTTTGCCGAGTAGGGATCTTTATCCCAATCTTCGGTATAGAGGTGGTGCTGTCGGTGTCCGCCCACCCAAAAAATCGGGCCGCCTTGGAGTGCTAACGCGCCGAGAGTTGCAAATACATACTCTAATGGTTTGGGCACGCTAAAACTGCGATGTGTCAGCAAGCGATGAAATCCCAAGCAAATTCCGATCGATCCAAATAGCCAATGTAGAAAAATTGCCGCTCCTAGTGCAGACCAATTAAAGTACCAAGGTGCCAGTAATGCAACTAGGTGAAACGAACCAAAAAAGATGACATTTACCCAGCTTAATGGTGTCGTATCCCGTTCTTGTAACTCATTCTCGCTGGGGCTGTGCCCAAGCTTTGCGATCGAATTAGCAGTCATAAAATAGTTGATTGGTTAGGTTTTAGTCTTTGAGTGTTCGTCTTTGGGTGTTGGGTTTGAGGCACTAAATTTTAATTCTCTAGTCAGATCTCACCCCACACATAATCCCTGTCTTAATTTGCTTGTCTTCGCAACATGCCGTACTTGGAGTTTTCCCCAAAATGCACTTGCCGCTGTCTTGAAATGCAAACAGTCAGGGCACAAAGGCGTGCGCGAATCGCTAATCCCTAACCCCTAATTCTTGGACACTGGTTCCGCATCTAGGTATAGTGGAAAGAGGTTTTGCAAGTAACGCTTGCATTTATATCTTAACAACCTTTTTCAAGTTATGCAAGTGATACTTGCATTAGGATCGTTAACGCCGCCGCTACGCTTGGATAATTGCTACTCAGTTAGCTCATAGAACCCTTACTCCATGACATCTTCCCGCAACCTCACCCGTCAAAAAATCATTCAAGCAGCAATCGAATTATTTGCCAGCCAAGGGGTAAGTGAGACTACCACCAAGCAGATTGCCGAACTAGCACAAGTAAACGAAGTCACCTTGTTTCGTCAATTTGGCAATAAACATGGGTTGCTACTCGCAGTCATCGAAGATGCAGATGTCTTCGCACAATTAGGGCAAAGTTTGGTGACAGAATTGCCCCCAGCCAGTAGTTTGGCGCAAATGCTCAGAGAATATGCCAATACCTGTCTGCAAGCACTAGAACAAACTCCCGCTGTCATTCGCTCTCTGGTTGGCGAATCGGGGCAATACTCGATCGAAAACCGCCAAGGCTTGGGACGTAGTTTCGATCGTGCCAATCGCCGCGTCGCGAAGTATTTAAAAACCAATATCGGCGAATCGCAGCCAGATTTACAATTACCGATCGAACAATTGACAAGTTTATTACACACATTATTATTCGGCTATGCAACGATCGAACTAACTAGTGAATTTCATGGTTTGTGGCGCGATCGATCGGATTTTTTAGATCGAGTTGTCGCTTTATTTATTGCCGGGGCAGTGGCGGGAAATCCGCAACAAATCGCACCAGTGCGAGTCGAAAGCGCGGCTAGTCAAGATATCGCCCTCGATTTACCCGAACCAATCGTGCATCAAATTCTGCAACAAGCTAAAAAACACAGCCTCCAAACTTACGCGCTGGGATACGTATTATTCGGAGCGGGATTAAGTGCCAATGAGATTATTTTTTTAACTCGATCGCATCATCTGAGCAGTAGCGATCGGCAATTATTACAAATAACTCACGGCTCGGTGCGCCAAGTGCCTGTCAATCAGTGGATTATGGGCAAACGCTACGGTTCCTATCTCAAAAATCCCCTCACACAATGGCTCAGAAGCCGCAAAGATGTTAATCCGGCTTTATTTATCAATGCCGATGGAACTGCATTAACTGAGGCAGATTTGCACCAACTGTGGCAACACTCGATCGGTGAAATTATGACCTCGACGGGAGAGCTACCGACGATCGCCCAAACTCAAGCGACATGGTGTGTAGAGATGCTCATGAGAGGATTGACAATCGAAGCAATGCAAGTATTAACGGGATGGGAAATCGATCGACTCGAACCCTATGCGCGCCGCGCCCAAGAGCTAACGGTTTTAGCACAAGCCTTTAATGTCGATCGTCAATCTCCATAAATTACACCATTTCGGATTTTGGATTTTCGCCCCAAGACCGCACTTTTCGCTCCCCCTCTCCCCACTATGTAAAATATTTGTATTCGAGCGATCGAATCTGGGTGATTTTTGTGAATGTTAGAAGTACACTCTTCATTCACTCATCTAATGACACCCCCAACGCTGCTCGATCATCCCCTTATTTCCGATGCCCAGCTTCTCGAACATCAAAAAAATGTCGCCATCGCTCGCCAGCAGATCCTGAGTGCCTTTTACACCACGATGGTTATCGGTGGCTTATCAACAATGGTTTGGGCGGTACAAATAACTCGTGGCGTACCCGATAGCGGTTGGAATATTTTAGATGTAATCTTAATGTTTGGGCTGGGCTATGGCATTGGGCGAAATAATCCGCTTTGTGCGAAGCTTATGTTTGGCTACTTCTTATTATCTAAACTACTGCAAATATTTTCTGGTCGATTTCCGCCTACAGCCGCGCCAATAGCTGGAATTATCTTTTTCTACTTATGGAAAGGAATTGTTGGTACCAGCGCGTATGCTCGGTTGATGGAAACAGAACGAGATCTTCGCGAGCGACAATCGCTCGAACTAATTCAGAATCGATCGTCCGTACCGACGAGCAAACCTAAGCCAGCCGCACCCACTCAACCATTAACCATCTCACCAGAATTATTATCATTATGCGGTGGAGATCGCGCGCAGGCGCAATGGCTGGTGTCTCAACTTAAAATCAAGCACCCAGATCGATCTCCTGGCTGGTACGATCGACAGGCGATCGCCCAATTAAACAGTAAAAATTATGTCGAAACCGATAACGATCGGCTCGACAATGATTAATTCAAAACATGCATAAAAGTATCGATTCATTTACAAAAATTTAGATTGAATCGAGGATCGAACTTGCTTGGAATCTACCCCTTGCCGCCAAGACTTGGTAAATTATCGTAATCGCAATGTCACCATAATGAAGCCAGTATTTGTACCGATTGCGATTTAAATACCTTAACTTACATTTGATTAATGAGTACAAAGCAAAAATATGCTCGAACGGGAAAATAGCTCGACTGCAATTGTAGATGCTGGTGATATATTGTTGTCAGCTAAAGCCAAATATAAAAATTGCGACTATCAAGGTGCGATCGTCGAGTACACGCTAGCAATTCAATTTCATCCTCAGATCGCGTTAGCTTTTTGCTGTCGGGGTGATGCTTATTATAAGTTAGGAAAAGAAACACCAGCCCTCTCTGATTATAATCGCGCTATCGAACTAGATCCCAAACTGACAATCGCTTATTATCGGCGGGGAAACCTATATAGTTCGATGAAAAATTACGCTGTGGCAGTTGGTGAGTATAGCCATGCGATCGAATTAAAGCCAGATTTTGCCCTTGCTTATTCTAATCGCGGTTTTGCCTATCGGGAATTATATGGCGAACGAGAAGGCGTTGCTGATTGGCAACATGCCGCTCAACTATTTCAGGCGCAAGGCAACTCCGAGCAATATCAGCAGATGATAGATTTAATCGATCTAAATACTAGTATCGATACTTTATCTGGAATGTTATTTTAAACTGAAATGGCGATCGCTAATTAAAGATCGATTCGAGCGCGCTAATGAGATCCCGTTCGGTATATGGTTTGGTAATGTAAACATCGATCCCCTGTTTTTGCCCCCACATGCGATCTAAATCACGATCGCGGGCCGTACAAGCAATAATCGGAATCGGCTCGGTCTCTGGATAAACTTTTAATAGCCTACAAAACTCAAAACCATTCACTCCATCCATCGTAATATCTGTAATAATCGCATCTGGTTTTTGATGTGCGGCTAATTCCATCCCCTCGGTAGCATTATTTGTAGAGATGACCTGATAATTGTTATTTTGTAAATAAATGGTTATCAATTCTCTTTCAGATTGACTATCTTCGACAACTAAGATTTTTTTCATCGTTAAGATTTTTTATACCAATATAATCACAATTCATCCTGGTTCGATCGAGAAGTGCTGACAGCAGATTTCTATAAATAATCTAGAATAAATGGTCTGCTAGCTTCCAGCTAAATTTACATTTTTCGTCAGTCGATCGTTATTAGCTTAACAGAATACAACCCTACTTTTACGCGATCTCGTGCTACAAAAATCTAAAGATTGGGAGTAGCGTTAAATATCAGACACCCTCTCAACAAGAAATTTAGTTGCAACACCAATCTCACAGATCGGGGAGCAAGTCTTTCGATGTCATAATAAGCAATGTAGAGTTGCCAGCAAGAGAAAATATTAGCATGATCGAAAAATCGCCAATTCCAGTCGTCGTCAATGGTGCGGCGGGAAAAATGGGACTAGAAGTCATTAAAGCCGTCGCTAACGCCCCAGATCTGGTATTACTGGGCGCGATCGATCGCAATCCCAAGCTACTGGGTGAAGATATCGGCGAAATCGCTGGCTGTGGAGCCTTAGAGATACCTGTAATGAACGATCTCCAAGCAATCCTCGCGATGGCATCTCAAGAAAAAGAACCCGCCGTGATGGTCGATTTTACCCATCCTGACAGTATCTACGAAAACGTGCGATCTGCGATCGCTTATGGCGTGCGTCCGGTAGTCGGTACGACAGGGTTGAGTACCAACCAAATTCAGGAACTAGCCGAATTTGCCGACAAAGCGAGTACTGGTTGCTTAATTATCCCCAATTTCTCGATCGGGGTAATTTTAATGCAGCAAGCCGCCATTCAAGCCGCTAAATTTTTCGAGCACGTCGAAATTATCGAACTCCACCACAACCAAAAAGCCGACGCACCCAGCGGTACCGCCATCCAAACGGCCCAACTACTCGGCGAACTCGGCAAAACCTTCAACCCGCCTAGCGTCACCGAATCCGAAAAAATTGCAGGTGCTAGAGGCTGTATCGCCGACGAAAATATCCGCATTCATAGCATCAGACTTCCTGGCTACATCGCCCATCAAGAAATTATCTTCGGTGCTCCTGGCGAAATCTACCTCCTCCGCCACGATACCACCAATCGATCGTGCTATATGCCCGGAGTCATCCTCGCCATCCGCAAGATTTTAGACTTAAAATCACTAGTATATGGATTGGAAAAAATTCTTTAAAGGTATTAGGTTTTAGCGAAGATCTACCCACCCCACCCGACCAGTAGCCCTACGGGCACCCCTCCCTGGCTACGGTGTATACACAAGTTGGTTAGACTTCGTTTCGAGATCTGAATCCCCCAAACCCCCTTAAAAAGCGGATGCGCGAACTGTTCGGGTTCCCCGACAGTGTAGCGAACCAAGCAGCTTGCTCAGATCCGGTCAAAGTCCCCCTTGGAAAGGGGGATTTAGGGGGATTCAAACCAATTTCGCTTCTCACCAAAGATGTGTATACACGGTAGCCTCCCTGGAGGGGATTTTTCTACTCCTTACTTCTTACTTCTTACTCCTTACTCCTTACTCTCCCATCTCCCATATCCCATCTCCAC
>NZ_JANPLS010000016.1:0-5704 GCF_031422475.1 Chamaesiphon sp. VAR_48_metabat_403 | reverse complement strand
GAAATCGGGGGTAGATACCAGTGAAATTTATTGCTCGAACCACTTATCTTCTTTAAGTGCTTGTTTAGCTTGTTCGATCTGCTGGGGTTCTGGCAAATCGGGAGCTTCAGATGAGTTGGTGATGCCTTCGGCTTTGGTAGTGAGGTCATTTTTCATGACTGCACTAGCCTCAGCCTGGGGTCGAGCGACCTCTTCCGTACTGGTAAACATTTGCCGAGATTCACTGGCGATCTCCGTGCGGAAATCGGCGCAAGCGGCCTCGATAGTTTGGCTTTTAGCTTTACCTGATGGCGAACCTAACAGTTGCTGTGCTTCGGTTGCCATTTCGGCTTTCATTGTCGAACAAGCCTCGGTCAAAGTTGGGTGTTTGCCCATCTTGGCGGTACCTGAGACAATCTGCTCGGCTTCAGTTGTCATTTGGGCTTTTAGCTCCGAGCAAGCTTCTGTAAAAGTTTGCAATTGTCCAGCATCGGAGCTTGTGCGATCGGGTTCGGAGCTATTGCCCGCAATCGCCTCTGGCGTTGTCTTAGAAGTATTTACATCGTCCATAGTATGCAATTTGGGCGTATAATTTACACAACCAAAGTATTTACTATTTTACGATCGATTCCCAATCGGGCTATCTATTAATGTGTATACAAGGGTACTGTCGATCGACAGATCGATCCGCCCTATTTAGACTGTAACAGGCTCTTTGCTGCTAAATTCGGGACGCGCACCGTTAGCATTAAGAGCTTCGCCTTCGATGAACGATCGCAGCATCCACGCCATTTCTTCGTGCTGCTCCATGATTCCAGTCAAGAAGTCGGCAGTACCTTGGTCGTGAAAATCTTCGCTACAACCATCGATATGCTCGCGGAGGTTGCGAACTATCTGCTCGTGGTCTTCGACTAGTGCCGATACCATCCCGGTTGCCATCGGGATGTTTCCTGGATGCTCGGCTAAAGATGCGTAGTCTAAAAAGCCTTTCATGGTGCCGATCGGATAACCTCCAAGCGCGCGAATTCGCTCGGCGATCGCATCGATATTTGCGGAAATTGCCTCATAATGATCGTCCCATAATTTGTGTAGGGAGATGAATTGAGGGCCGACTACATCCCAGTGGAATTTTTTAGTTTTGACGACTAGTAGATAAGAATCTGCTAAGTCATGGTTGAGCAGATCGATGACACCTGCACGTTGTTCGTCAGTTAAGCCAATATTGATACTACGCATGGTTTCTAAATCTCCAAAAATATTTACCTAAACAGTCGCGGATTTGTGGCGATTAATCGCCACACTTTATTTACCAAAGAAATTTTTAACTCGTTCGGTGACTTTTTCAGCAGCGTTCTCAACTCGATCGTTACTAGCATCGACAGCGATTTTTGTCTCATTTAAGTCATCTTTGACTTTCATTTTTGCGGATGCTGCTTTATCTTCGATCGCTGACTGTGATTTACCGATCGATTGTTTGGCAGAGCCTGTCATTTCTTCCGCTTTACCAGATACTTGTGTTGACATGCTATCCATGCTTGTCGCAACTAGGGGCGATGCATTGGCAAGATCGACTCCTAAGAAAGCACTTTGCCAAACTAAGGCAAGGAGCGACACTCCGATCGTTACTTTGATAAGCTGACGATGGCTGGCAGCAATTAACCGATCGATATTAAATTTCATGATTCTAGGCTGATTACTTTGAGTACCACTGTCTATTTATATCAGGGACTACTCAAGCAATGAATCTCTCCTCTGAGTGATTTATCATAGTGGCTCTGTCGATCGTATATCTATCGATCGACAGAGCCACTGCTGGAAAAATTCATGTTGTATACTTTTAGAATGTGGCAGACATCCGCCGGGAAAGTCATGATACTTATTGAGATTGAATTTCGAGGGCACGAGCGGCGGCTTGGCGTTCGCTATGTCGATCTGTCAAATCGTCAACATGCCCCCGCAATAGCATCGTAAACTTGTAGAGTTCTTCCATTACATCTACCACCCTGTCTCGGTAATCCGAATCTTTCATCGTGCCATCTTCATGAAACTCCTGATACGCCTTCGCTACCGATGACTGATTGGGAATCGTAAACATCCGCATCCATCGCCCCAATAGTCGCATCGTATTCACGGCATTAAAAGACTGCGAACCGCCGCTCACCTGCATGACGGCTAATGTCCGCCCTTGAGTCGGTCGCACCGCCCCAATTGTGAGGGGAATCCAATCGATCTGATTTTTCATAATCCCCGTAAGCTGTCCGTGCAGTTCTGGGCTAGACCAGACTTGACCTTCCGACCAGAGGCTTAACTCGCGTAACTCCTGTACCTTTGGGTGAGTATCGGGAACGCTGCCATAAATAGGCAATTCACGGGGGTCAAAGAACCTTACCTCGGCACCGAACCCTTGAATGATTCGGGCGGCTTCTTCCGCCACCAAGCGGCTGTACGATCGATCGCGAAGTGAGCCATATAAGAACAATATTCTGGGGGGATGGTCGAAATTTTTCATCAGATCGTGGAATTTAAACTTACCGTCATTAGCAGTTTCTTTTAACTATTTTCCGCTGAGAGAGAACTTAAAAAGACTGTCTGAGCTAGTTCTAGCACTGCCTGTGAGTTTGCAGTTGAGATCGTCAGGGTCGCATCTTCATCAGACGCACCATTCAAAATCAGGTAGGCAGCCAACATCGTCCCCGTTCGGTGTAAACCACCCGTGCAATGGACGGCAGTCCCCACACCTTGGCGATGATATCGGTCTACAAAATCGATTAATTCCTCGACTTGCGAACGACTCGGCGAACTAGCAATCTGGATCGGTAGCCATAAGTGAGGAATATTTTCTCGATCGTATAATTCCAGATTAGATCGATCGTGCATTACCGAGACGATCGCCCCAATTCCCACAGATTGTAACTCTTTTAATTCCTCTGCTGTAGGCTTCCGCACTCCTGCTAATTTGCCACGAATTACCCACCATAAGTTCTCGATAATTGGTTCAGATTGCTGCTCCATTGGTTTTAATTTCTACAGGTAACAGGATAAGCGATTCTCTTGGCAAGAGAACCACCCTAAATTTCTAAATTAAATTAACAATTAATAAGTTGGTTTCTTTGGTAACAAATCCGAAATCTTGGAATTGATTCTGGCTTTTCCTGAAAATACCGTGCCTGTTTTACCGCGATTAAAGTTAATGAAGTTAACATCTCTAACTTTGTCTGGTAAAGCCACATAGCCAACCGAATCGACTACTGTCGAGACTTTATTGATATATAGCCTGACAAACTTACCAAGTACCTGCCGATTAGCACTAGAGCGGAGATTGACATAAATAAATAGCGGTCTAGAGAGTGGCTGATACTGATTTTTTTCTACAGTTTGAGTTGATGGCAAGATTGCCCCTTTACCATTATCAACTGGCAATAGTTTCAACTTACTTTGGTTTTCCTGGTAATAAGCATAACCAAAATAACCTAAAGCATTTGGATCTTTACTAATTCCTTCTACCAAGGCTTCGTCATCTTCACTGGCGGTGTAGTCTTTACGAGTAGCTTTAGATTTTCCGACGATCGCCTCGTTAAAATAATCGAAAGTACCAGACTTGTCACCCGCCCCAAATAGCTTGATGGGTCGATCGGGCCAAGAGGCACGTACTTGGTTCCATCGCATGATTTTACCCTGTGCCGCAGGTTCCCAGAGCTTTTTCAATTCGGCAACGGTGATATCTTTTGCCCAGTCATTTTGGGGATTGATGGCGATCGTTAGTGCGTCAAAAGCGATCGGAAACTCCATGTATCGCACTCCATTTTTCTTGCAAGTTTCCATCTCGGCTAGCAAAATTGGTCGCGAAGCATTACTGATATCGGTTTTGCCAGCACAGAATTTTTCAAACCCGCCTGTCGTGCCAGAAACTTTAACTTCAACCTGCCCCTGATTTTTGGCATCTGCTTCAAATAGCTTGACGATCGCCTGGGTAATCGGATACACCGTACTCGAACCATCAATCTTAATTGTTGGGTTAGTCACTTTTCCTGGATCTCCCTCAGCCCCCTGTGCCAACAATTGGCTGTGGGCGGATGAATTGGCTGTTGCGGTAGCACTAGCTGTTAAAGCCAGCACTGCTAAGACTGTAGCGAATTTTTTTACTGTTGCGTTCATTGTGTTCGGTTCTTTGTTGATTTTCAAGTATGTATGTTTGTCATTTGCCAAAAATTAATCGCCTTCGCCAGCTTTCCAGGCGATCGCATTACTGGGCTGAGGATCGGGTAATTTCAGCGTCACCAATGCCGCCCCCAGCACAAAGAATGCTGATACCCACAGACAACCCACCAGCCCGTAAAACTGATAAACTAGCCCCGATAATACCGTCCCTGCCAACCGCCCGCCAGAGTTCGCCATATAGTAAAAGCCCACATTCAACGCCACCTTGTCATCGTCGGTAAATGCTAATACTAGGTAAGAGTGAACCGCCGAGTTAAAAGCAAACACCACCCCGAAGATACAGAGTCCACCAACAATGGCAAGATTCGGCGGAACGTTTAATTGGAGGGCTATTGCGATCGCGGCGGGTACTGCAACCAGCGTAAATGTCCAAAACTGGATCGTCTTCGATCCTGGCGGCTGACCAGATCCAAAACGTTTGAGCAGGACTGGTGCTGAAAATTGAATAATGCCGTAACCAATTACCCAGCAAGCCAAAAAGCCCCCCACCTGGGCGAAAGACCAGCCTAACTGTCCTCGTAAAAAGACTGGCAAACCCACCACAAACCAAACATCTCTGGAGCCAAATAAAAAGAATCGGGCAGCCGAGAGAATATTGATTTCGCGGCTCTTGGAGAAGAGTTGGCTAAATTTAACCTTTTGCTTGATTTTGCCCATCCCCTTGGGCAGCAATAGCCCAGAGAACATGATTAATGACAGCCCACCCGCCATAATCCATAAGGAATGAACAAAACCAACCGAAGTCAGCAAGGCACCGCCAAGAAAGAAGCCCGCCCCCTTGAGGGCATTCTTGGAACCTGTCAGCACTGCTACCCATTTGAATAGCGATGACTGAGCATCTTGAGGCACCACCAACCGAATCGCACTCTTGGAACTCATCTTGGTCAAGTCTTTAGCAATCCCCGAAAATGCCTGAGCAACCATCACATACGGGACGGCAATCCACTGTGTCCAAGTTGGATCGAGGAAAGACAAAATCACTAGCGAAATCACCTGTAGTCCAATCCCAGTGTAAAGTGTCACCTTCAGTCCGAACTGGGAGCCAATCCAACCGCCGAAAAAGTTGGTGACTACACCGAAGACTTCGTAGAACAGGAACAGTGAGGCGATTTGGATGGGGGTGTAACCAATGTTGTAAAAGTAGAGCAGCACCAACATTCGCAGGGCACCATCGGTGACGGTGAAGCCCCAATAGGCTAATGTTACGAGTGCATAGTTCTTGAAGTTGGCACTGGAAGCTGTAGTAGAATCCATGACTGCACAAGGAAGGAATAAGGGGACAATTTAGTTTGGGATTACGGGAAGCCTAGAGACTGAAGTCTCTGCTCATGATACAAAGTCCGCCTTCGCGGACTGAAATATTAGTAGTAGTGGCTCGACACGCTTAAAATTGTGGGTAAAGATGATGCAGTTTAATTCGAGCATCTGTGGTAGTAAATTGCCATTTTACCTTAGAATGTTCTTGGTTTCGTTCTTGTTGCCAAGCAGCTAACTCAGCTTTAAGAAG
>NZ_JANPLS010000015.1:0-11762 GCF_031422475.1 Chamaesiphon sp. VAR_48_metabat_403 | reverse complement strand
GTAATTCTGTCGAGCGGGTACGAGCTGGCGAGGTAGCTACTCAAGACGAGCGGAGCATCGAGGTGCCGCGTAGTCTTTTACCCCACCCCAGCCCTCCCCTTATAAAGGGGGGGTTGGGGGGGGTAAAAGACTACGCGGCACCTCGATGCTCCGCTCGTCTTGAGTAGCTACCTCGCCAGCTCGTACCCGCTCGACAGAATTACAGATCGCTACCAGATACCAGCCCGCGATTGTTATGCCGTAGCAGACTAATTGCGATGGGGTTTTAAGATAGGTTAATAACTGTGAATACACGATCGCAGACCCTCCACGAGTCAGGAAAAAAATACCCATCCTAGTGAGTTTGTTCGGTGTTGTTGGCATCGAACAAAACTAGCGATGGATAAATTTTATTGAGTAAGTTAGATCTGCTGACAATGCCCTAAATCGTGGAACGATCCGCAACTAGATGGCATCGCCAGCAGCTAGCTAAAATCAAACTATTTTACCTACTTAACAATCGCCGGAATATAGCTCAAACCAACCGAAGATCCGGTGTATTTATAGTTAGTTCCACTTTCGTTGTTAGCCGACTCGCTCGATTTTTTGCTAGCACTACTTTGCGAGGCACTAGCTTCGAGTTTGGCACTTAGCTCGACGTTACGTGAGCTGCTGCTTTCAGACTCACTACCAGATTTGGTATCGCGGCTATATTCAATATATTTACCCTTACTATCGTAGTAACCGCGTCCGCCACGAACTTTTTTATCGACACTGGCTGTATCGTATTCAGATTCGGACTCAGATTTTTTCTGGCTAGCAGCAAATTCGATCGCAGCTTCTTTCTGATATTCACTATTTTGAGTATACTCAGAACGATATTTTTTGTTGCTAACATCGCTGTAAGTTTCATAGCTAAAACTTACAGGTTTGCTATAGCCATACGCACTGGCATTAGTACCAGATTTTTTGCTAGAAGCTTCAGCCTTTGCCTTGGTTTCGCCAGTCGCTACAGCCGCAGAGAGTTCTTGCACCCCATTACCACCGCCAGAGGCATTTCCACCAGGGTTGATGGAGAAATTACCACTAGTAGGGCCACATTTACAATCTTGGAATTTAATCGATACCGCAGCAGCCGTAGAACCAGTAGAACCAGTAGAAACTGGATTGGCAACAGCAGCCAGCGGGCATAAAATTGAAGCAGTCGCAATAGCTAGCGTAAATTTAGATGAGAAATTCATAATTTCTACCTTCCTTATTTGCAGTAAGTAATGTACGATCTTGGGAATAAGTTTTATAAAATCTAGCTCGTCAACAAATTTAGTTGAGAACGATGGCTGTAGAGATCTAACTCTAGACCATTCAATCGATCTGAAGTTGTCGGGTTTCTTTTTTTAGCTGTCAACATGCCCCTATTCACCATCTACAGCGATCGCAGCTCTAAAGTCCGATCGATGCTGGTAATGAATATGTACCCGAATCCGCTGTCTGAATTGGATTAATTAGATAATTAAACGCGATTCCGCAGAGCGGACGCTGTGCCTGGGGCAGGCGATTACCTTACGGTAAATGGTATTACGGACAAGCTGACAATTATTTGTTAAGAAACTTCTCTAGCACATCCTGAGTTCTTAATCTATTTTTACATAACAGTTGCTAACCTGTTAGGCAAACACAACTTAATTAGTTCGGAGTCTTTCGCAGAGATTTCACTAAATTCATCATACGACTTTAGCTCGATTCTGACAATAGCTAAAACTATATTTAAACTAAAAAATTACTCTTTTATCTACATGATTATACTCTCTAGCCGTGTTAAAAATTGTATCCATACAATTTGGTCTTCGATCGAGTCATTTTATCGGTCATTATTTTTTTCAACAAATATTTTTCATCACAAGTTTCTCAGATTTAGGTGATAAAATGGATTTATCTAGTTAGTTATAAATAGATTTAAGCCAAATTGCTTAGATCGATCGCCTGTGAATTAACGATTCTCGCGTCCAGCAGAGGCTACGCCAACGGAGATCGAGTCATACCCGCTCGAAAAGTAGAGGCTTTAAATACCGATCGAAACAGTGAGTCATGCCACAGGCTCCGGAGGCAGATTACCCAACATTCGGACTAGTGTAGAATAGCCTGTAAGATATCGATCGGGTGTATGAGCGGATGAGTAAAATTCAGGCTGTGCTGTGCGGCTACTATGGCAAAGGTAACGGTGGTGACGAAGCATTGCTAGCGTCGATGCTAGAGATGTTGCCGCCACATGTAAAACCATTAGTACTCTCCGCCGATCCTCGCGCTACATCTAAAAGCTATGGTGTCAGAAGTTACGATCGGATGAATAGCGGTTCCGTCGTGCGCGCACTCAGAGAGTCGCAAGTTTTGATTTTAGGCGGCGGCAGTTTGATTCAAGATGCCACAAGTATTCGCAACTCGATCTATTATGGAGGGCTAATCGGGTTGGCGCGACAATTTGGACTACAAACATTCGCGATCGCGCAAGGAATTGGCCCTTTAAATAAACCTTTAACGCGGTGGATTGCCAAACGCGCCTTTGAAAACTGCACCGCTGTCAGCGTCAGAGATCCAGCCTCCGCCGCCTTACTCGAACAATGGGGAATACCTTGTGTCATGGCTCCCGATCCCGTTTGGAGTCTCGCCGCCACTCCCGTCCCCGAACTTGCCAACATTCCCAGCCCCAAAATCGCCGTCACCCTGCGCTCGCACCCCAAATTGACAACTTCGAGCCTTACTACTCTCACCCAAGCCTTAGCCAGCTTGCAAGCCAGTACTGGCAGTCATATTTTACTCGTCCCCTTCCAACCCACTACCGATTTAGAAATCGCCCAGCAAATTCAAGCCCAATTAACCGATAATAGTCAGATAATTACCCTCAGCAACCCCAAACAACTTAAAGGTTTATTTCAAAATGTAGATCTGGCGATCGGGATGCGCTATCACAGCCTAATTATGGCAGCAGCCGAAGGATGTAAATGTTGGGCAATTAGTTACGACCCAAAAGTGAGTAAACTAATGACAGAAATCGATATTCCTGGCTGGGAACTAGCCGATATCCCCACCGATGCCAATGCGATCGCTCAAACCTGGCAATCCCACCTCAATACTGGTAACGCACTCAGTCCTCAATTACTCCAAAACCTCCACCAATCATCACTAGCTCACAAAAACTTGCTAACTTCTAGGCTTTAGGTATTAGGTGTTAGGTATTAGGCTTTAGGCTTCAGGTGTTAGGTTTTAGAAGTAATTGCACATCTACTGCTTACTCCCTACTCCTTACTTCGTACTTCTTACTTCGTACTTCTTACTCCCCGTCCCCCAGTCCCCCAGTCCCCCAGTCTCCCCATCCCCCATCCCCCATCCCCATCCTGCCATGTCCCCAGCAGAACAAGCCAACGCAGACCAAATCATCGAAACCATATATACCACAGTCGAAACCCAACCCGATCGGACTGATTGGTTGACAGTAGTTAGTAATCTGCGGCAAATCAATCGCCAACTAGTAGAAGAAATTGCCAGATTAGAGCAAGCCTTAGCATCTGCCAAGCAGACAGTACATACCCACAAAGAACAGCATCAGATTCACGAAATTACCATCTTGCAACAACAAGATGAACTAAAAATTGCTAAAGATCGCCTCGGATCGCTATTTCAACAATTAGAAACATCCCACCAGATCGGACAACGCCAACAAACCTTAATTGAAACCCTCTCTCAACAACTTGAAATCGTCCAAACGATCGTCCCCCAAATCGAAGCAGAACACGAAGAACTCCGTCAAAAATACCAGCAGCAATCGCAAAAATTAGTCAAAACCGAGCGAGTTGCGATCGAACTCCATCGCCGACTCAAGCTGCAAGCTAACACCACATCAGATACTATTAGTGCCGATTTAAGTAGGGATAACGATCGGCCCCCCATTAGCAGCCCATTAGTCCTCGCCGACTCTAACATCGATCCCGATCTCGACGCAAATCCAGACTTATACCCCGTAGCAGCCACCGATTTCGACTCCACCTCATTTACAACAGAACTCGATCCAGCACCCCCTTCAGCACCACTCCAGATCGATCTTCCCAATTGGACATCGCCATCACCTTCAGCACAACAGATCTCATCGATTTCTAACTCCTCAGCACCTACCGGATGGCGGGAAGCAATTCTACAAGATCGAGAAACACGCAACGTTAACCGTCGTTACAATGCCTTAGAAGAAGCTGGCATCTATCCCACTGAAACCATCGATAAAGAAAGTACCTCACCAGAAAACCCCATCTCCCAATCGTCTTCAAAGTGGCCATCACCAACGATCGTTGGCGGAGCCTCTCCAACGGAGAATCGCGATTCTCGCCGCGATGACAACCTCGTCGATCGACCTGCCACCAAAGCAGTTAAAATCGATCTACCCAAGTTTCCCAAAAAACCAGAAAACTAACCCCAGCCAGATGCTCAGTGCGATCGATAAAAAATGGGTTAAGATTTTTGATGAGACTGTAAGACAGGCATTAACTGTTCAAGACTGGAAGAAGATGAGTATTTTTCTTAAACCCGAACACGAGCGATTCATTCAATCTCAAATTGAGTCAGGAGCATACGATCGTCCCGATGAAGTAATTGATGCCGCTTTTAGGTTGCTAAAAGAGCGAGAAAATCGTCTGGGAGAACTCCATCAACAAATCGCCCCTGGGCAAGAAATTGATGGTGAGGCGGTATTTACATCATTGGGATCGAGCCTAAGTAAGCAATCCGCAAAAAAATATTTAGAGCTGGAATTTTATCGATTAGCTGAGAATTGGAAACACGAAACAGCTTCTTTTTCTTCGATCTCAAAAAAGATAAATCATCAAGATTATGTAAAGATTGTAGCAATGGGAAATGATGTATTGCCGCTGATTTTGCGATCGCTCTTAAAAGAACCCGATCATTGGTTTGTAGCTTTAAAAAAGCTATCACAAGAAGATCCGATTCCAGCCGGAACAACCTTTTCAGATTCGGTCAGCGGATGGTTGAAATGGGGGCAAGAAAAAGGGTTAATTTAGCCAAAATTTATGTCAGATGAATTAATCCACTTTCGTAGATGAAGAAGGATTACCCGCTCATATGGCAAAACAACTTCCAAATGGAAAATAGAGTAGTAAATGTGGTGATTTAGAAGATATCGAGCACGATCTAGAAGCTCTCATTGGAGAAGATTCAAAGCGAGAAGGTTACGGTACTATTGCCTGTTTCATGAAGAAGAAACTAGCGGGAATTGGAGATTTTACCTATTGATTTATCGATCTCCGGTTCACCCTGCTCGATCGAATCCTCTTACTTCCACCATCGATCGACATTTGAGAGCATCGATCTATTTTAACCAAAATGGAGTTTAGCTTGATTTTCGCTTGTGGATAGATGCGATCGGTAGTAACAATGTCGATTCGATCTCTTCTCTCACTTCCCGGCTGACATAACAATCACTATTGAGGCAATCTACTAGCAGTTTATTGGCATCATAGTACTGTTGGAGTAATTTTTCTTGAGCTTCGCTAAACTGCCAGTCGTGACCGATATTGCGATGCTGAGTGACGATCGATCGTAATTCATCAGTCCATCTTTGTCCGTTGACCTTCCACCATTGTTTCAAATTGTCACCATTAATTGGAGATAGATCTGGTAGTTGATTTTTTAATTTTTGTAGCAATTCTTCCGATCTGGAATGTAAATCGAGTGAAACATTACGAGTAAAGTCTAGGTTGTAAGTGAGTCTCATAGTCGATTTTCGATTAATATTGCTACCGATTAGAGTTTTTAATTCAAAACTTGAATCGATAGTAAAATCCATTTTTTTATTGAAGATATCGTTGATAAACTCTGCATCTTTTAGAGCGGGAAGGAGATTAAAATCTAGATTAAGTGTGTTATTTTCAATTCGAGCAGTATTTTTGAACTCATGTGCTAATAAAGAATCTAAATCGGTAGCAAGATCGAACTCAAATTTTTGATTAGACAAATTAAGCGACATGTAGAATGAGCGAATGGCAGCAGGTTTATAAGAATTTTTAATAGAGCTAGATTTTTGTTCAATTAATTTTAGAAGTCTTTGTAACTTCTCATCTTGGCTAAGAATACTGTCAATATTCTGTTTCATAGCTTTCAGCAAAAGATCGGTATTTTCTAACATACCACATGTTAAGAGTAAGACTTCTCTCCATCTCTTATCTGTGATGTAGCTTGCAACTTTTTGAATTAAAATATCAGAATTAGCACTTAAAACAATTTTTCGAGCTGTAAAATACTCATGAAAAGTGAGATGCGAAAATGAATAAATTCCTCTGGCACGTTCGACAAACAGCCCATGCTGGGCTTCGATCGACTTCAAAACTGCTTCACTATCCAACTTCAGTGCATCTTCCGCTGTGTTAGCATCTGGTAAATTGCGAATGTATTGAGTAATATGGTGTTCCGCTTCCTTCTGTTTAAAGAAGTAGTTACCTTTTTCAAAAGTATCCAACGCTATTTGACTTAATAGATCTTCTCTACGTTTGAGAGATAACTGCTTATAGACTCGATCTCGCTCGATATTTCGCTTCGCATCCCATTTTTTGAGCAATACATCCAAACCTTCTTTGTATAGTTCCGATCTATTCGATGGAAAGCTACCAGATTCACCAAATATCAAACATAACAATATCAGTAACAGTGGACTAGATGCAAGTTCTCGAATACTAGGCTCTTCTTTCAGCTTCTTGATGAAGTTTTCTGCTTTAATAGGATCGTTCTTCGTTTGGAACCATTGTTTTGTAAAGGTGGCAATCTGTCGATTGTCAAAATCAGCAACTTCAACCTCTGTGAATTTCTCAAAAGTATATTCTTTCGCTGCAATCCGGCAAGTTATTGCAAATATATTTTTAGCAAACCGATCGCTAAAATCTTGGATTTGCTGCAAAACCCTCTTACTATCTGATTCTCTAACCTCATCCAGCCCATCCAATAAAATCGCGAATCTACCCTGTAAGAGTAAGAGTTCTATGTTTGTAGCACTGCCATACAATACAGAATTGCATAATCCTTTTTGAATTTTGGTTCTTGGCTCGATGCCATAGCTCTTGAAAAGTTGAGTTATATAATTGAATAAACTAGGCTGATTGTCAACTTCAGCAAAATCTTTAAGAGTAATAAAGAGCGGTATTAGCTGCGGTTTAAAGGTTCCCTCAATACATTGCAATGCGACATATTTAAGAAATGTTGTTTTCCCAGCTCCTGGTTTGCCCAAAATCATCAATTTGGTGTATTTATCAATCGCCTCCAGAGCCGGAATACGCGCTTCTTGCACTCCACTCAAGCTAAATCGATCGTAATTTTCTAAAGAACAACTTTGCAGTAATTCCTGAAGTTCTAATCGTTGGCGACCAGTAATTTTTTCGAGAATGTTGACATTTGTGTAGATCGCATTCAGATCGATCGGCTGTGTCATGTCTAGCACCCGCATCGTGCCACACTTAGTCTGTATGCTGTCATAGATGTTAACCCGAACAGTTTCCACTAGTTCATCCAGATTTGGCGGTCGATCTGTTTGTTCATCAGCTTCTAATTCGACAATCTCGCCCCATTTCAAATCGAGTGCATTGCAAATATCCTGAGAAATCCGTTTCTCAATTCTTTTTCCCTTTAGAAATTGCAATATGGTTTGTCGAGTACATCCAGCCACACCTGAGAGGTATTCTTGAGTCCAGCCTTTTAATTTCAAAGCGTGTTTTGCTGTTTCTACACCTGCTGCTGTTGCTTGAATACCTCTGTCCATAATACCCGTTGCTACGCTTACATAACTCTTACACAAGCTTAACACCTTACTCCGACAAGGCTTCAGCTATTTCGCTGGATAATTTAGATAGGAACCAAGCGCGCGGAACCTACTAAATAAATTCTGCTCGAATACAGCTAAATATTATGTCTGACAATCATTCCGATCGATCGCATCAAGCGCGCATTCTGTTTTCTAGTGCCATGTTCGCCGCCGCATTTTCAGCCTCTGTAACGTTACTCGGTGCGGGTGAAATCTGTACCGGAAATCCTCAAGGTACCGAAATAATGATGGGTGGATTGACAGCAAGCATCCAATCTCTGCGACTAGCTCAAGCAGCTCGCGATCGAGTTAACAAGATCTCTAATTAATCGATCGATTAATTGTGAAGATCTGCGGCTATTATTAACCTAATTTAGGGTAGGGGTAATTTATGAATTACCCCTACTCCAGCATTTGTCGGTTGGGTCAATTACCGTTAAAGCCAACATCACAAATGGGTTTACTGCTAAAATTAGCAGTAGAAGCCTGAGTAGCTATGCCCTAATCTCCGCCGAACAGGATCGACACCATGTTTACCCAAGAACAGAAAGATCTTAAAGACCGTCTGAATGCCCTTCCAAAAGACGATCTCAATGAAATTATTGCATCTTTGGGGATAGATACAACTTCAGCAGTAAACTCTTCCAATTGCGGAAGTCAGCAATTCAAGGCTAATCGTCTGACTTGGGAAAAGTTTAATACATTCCTAATGTTGATTTATGGTGGTGCTATTCTAGGTGATGCCTGTTCGGGTGTCCGAGGTGCAGTCGTAGGTGCAGCGATCGCTGTATTGTATTCGTGCTATATTTTCACTAACAAAGAAAATCACTCTCAGTCGCCCGATCGATCTTGCAGATAGCATTTAACTTTTATAGCAGTCGCCAAAGCGGTGAAGACACTGGATATCTCAGTCCGCGTAGGCGGACTTTGCATCACTAGCAACGATTTCAATCGTTGTGCTACCCGAACGGACAAAAAAATGGTTCTGCCATCGACAGAACCATTAACTCATAGGAAGTTATAATCTAACTTAAAATACCTAGCGAACTACACCAGCTTGCTTAGTCATATCGATCGGTTTAATCAGATACAAGCGGAGTAACTTCACGCCCATCGATACGATCGTTGGTAGATTTTGAATCTTTTTCAAGAACTTAGGCGTGGTAGATTCTGCCGATGCTACTAACTTGAGATAGTCTGCGGCGCACTTGTCTAAAACTGAGAAGAATTTGGGATTATCTACATCTAAAATTACGGGGAATACTCGTCCCGCAGTTTTATTTGTTTCTTGGATTACTTCGATATCGAATGTGCGGCTATTCATGCCTAAAATGCCGTAGAATTTGCTTTCACGATCGCGAAGATACATCGTGGCAAATACAGCTAATAAGAAGAACCGACACCAGAGTTTTGCTCTGAAATCATTGAGAAGCTGGGGTTGGGAGCGCATCAATGCATCAAAGAAATCACCATGACGATTCTCGTCTTGACACCAGTTATCAAAGAAGTGGAAGATGGGATAGATCCGGTGTTCGGGATTCGCTTCTAAGTGTTGAAAAATCTTGATATATCGCCAGTAACCAATCTTTTCTGAGAGGTATACTGAGTAAAAAATAAATTTGGGTTTGAAGAAGGTGTAATTATGAGTTGCAGTCAGAAAGCCCAAATCTAGCGAGAGTCCGAAGTCAGACATCGCTTTATTCAAAAAGCCAGCATGACGCGCTTCATCCCGCGATAGGAGGTTAAAACCTTCGGCTAGCAGCGGATTCGTGTGCTTGAGCTTACGACTGAGTTCTTTGTAGAGCAGGAATCCAGAAAATTCGGAAGTGCAGGAGCTTTCGAGAAAATCGATAAAGATCTGACGGGTTTCGGCTGGGATATCGTCCCAAGAGCGATCGAATTTTTCATCTCTGACGAAGTGGTTGCGGTTATAATCAACCCGCATTTCCTCGATAATCGCTTGCATCTCATCTTCATTGACAGAGAGATCCATCTTTGCCATCTCTTCAAAGTCGGTGGTGTAGAACCGAGGCGTGAGGAGAGTTTCTTTAGCGGGACGTTTTACACCTGGTCTGATTTCATCATTCGATGATGGTTTTGAAACGGAGGTTACCATAATAATTTTGTTTATAACTAAATTCGATCGCGATTGACTCAGACAACAACCCAGGCATCGAGATCTACCCTTTTTGCATTTTACCAAGTCTAGACTGGCTCCGCAGTGTTTTTGTGTTAAGAGTTACAAAGATATTCATTTTATCGAGTCTGTCAAACCCGCTCTCAGCAGCAGCTTCATCGGTTGAGTAGCGGTGCCCGATTAATCCAGATCGCCGCCGCTTCAGACTCGATGCCGATCGAGAACGATCTGGGCTGCGTTATAATCGGGCTAAACTACTTCAGCTCATAACCCAGACAGATGAAAGGTCAAAACTTTGTGAACTGGTTGATGGGCGATCGGGCGGGAGCCGCGACGATCGCCGTCTGGGACTGGCTGTGGGGTAAAGAGGCATCCATTCCTGCGCCCAGCCAAGCAGAGACTTTGGCTGTCGCCGAGCGTGCGCTCGATTTGATGACGGAATCTGTCGCTAGTCTCTCTGCTGCTGTGGAGCAGCAAGCCAGTTCCTATACCAAGATCCAACGGCAATACGACACCCAGGCGAAAGAAATTGCCACACTGGAACGATCGGCTGCAAAATCGGCTCAAGCAGGGCGCGAGCGGGAGGCACGGCTGACACTGGTACGAGTCATTCAGCAAGAACAATTATTAGCACAGCTACATACCCAAGTCGATCGCGCTGAAGAGTTACTAATTAGTTCTCAAAACCGCTTAACCCAAGAACAGCTAGAGCTAGCACGATATCGTACCGAAATTCAGAATACTAAAGATCTGTCGCGCGTCAATACCGCCTTGCGGGAAATTGCCCGCGTTAATGATGGATTCAATAACGGCTCTGCCAAATCTACACTAGAAAATGCCCAAATGCAGGCAACAGAGTACGAAATGCAGCAAAAAATTCTCGCAGATATTTCTCAAAATCGATCGGAACTCACGAATGAAAATAGCGATATCGAACTCCAATCGCAAGTCAACGAGCGACTGGCAAAATTAACAGCAAATAGTTCTGAGTTACCCCTTAATTAAAGATATGACAAGTTCTAAAAAAGGCCCCCCACCGATCGTTTACATTGCTGGAGCTTTGGCTCTGTCTGGGTTAGGATATGCCGCCTACAATAAGTTAAGTAGTTCTTCATCACCGCCGATCGTCAGTAGTCCTACTAGTCCTGACAATCCTAGCAGTCCAACAAATCCAACCAGCCCGACGACACCTACAGTCGCCTTCAATGCGCCAACCACAGTAGCGGCGGGAACTGTCGTTAAAATCGGTGGTGCCACCAGTATGGCGCAATTCAACAAAGCTCTGAAAATCGGTTTCGAGCAAAAATTCCCTGGCGTTCGCGCTCAAACCATCGCTTCTAGTTCTAATAAAGGTTTAGCAGATCTCGCTGCTGGAACGATCGATATTACCGGAATTTCTCGCGGACTCACAGCCGCCGAACAAGCACAAGGCTTAGTCGCCGTACCAATTTCCCAAGATAAAATTGCGATCGTCGTGGGGCAAGATAGTGCCCTGAATGGGGGCTTAACCTCAGAGCAAGTTACCAAAATCTTTACTGGCGAAATTAAAAATTGGTCGGAGGTTGGTGGTAAAGCTGTACCCATTCGCCCGATCTTGCGACCGATCGTGAGCGGTACCCACCAATCTTTTCAGGAAATCGGGCTGCAAAATAAAGGCTTTGGCTCTGGCGGCAACTTTAAAGTCTTAGAGCGCGATGCTAGCACCCCCTTATTTCAAGCTCTCGGTACCGATGGCATTAGCTATGCGACTTTCGCTCAGGCTGCCAATCAATCGACAGTGCGATCGATCGCGATCGACGG